>JBFZDU010000147.1:0-5081 GCA_041307205.1 Gammaproteobacteria bacterium
ACGGCTTTTGCGATATCCTCTTTCATGACCTGCCCCCTCAATGTGGCTCTGTGTGATTGTCCAACCTCAACATAACCCACGTACGTTGAGGCTGGGCAGGTCAAAACATCATGTCTAGGCGTGGCGGCAAGCCTCAATCCGCGCACAATTGCGCACACAGCGCCTGCAGCCCTTCCACGATCCGCGGGGTCGGCCGGTCCAGTTCCGGGGGCGCGGCCAGCGGCCGAGCCGATAGCAGGGGGTCGCTGGCCGGTGTCCGGCTCAGCAGGTAATCGGGCTGGGCCGCGACCAGCGCCTCGCGGCCGGGCGTGAACACCGGCCGGTCGACCGCCGCGAACAGGTTGCGCAGCCCGACCCGCCGCAGGGCGTCGTTGCTCCAATGCCGGCCGCCGTAGGTGAGCAGCGGCCTTTCCCACAAACGGTACAACACGGTTGCCCGGGCCGGACGCGGCGGGCAGACGGCCGCCAGCGCCTGCTCGAAATGCCGCGCCGCGATCTCGGCTGTCGCGTCCTGGCCGGCGAGCCGGCCGAGATCGCGCAGGTTCGCGGCGATGTCCGTCAGACGTTGCGGTTCGCTGCGGTAGACGGCGATACCCAGACGCTCCAGCCAGGCGAGGTCGCCGGGCCGGCTGCCGGAGGCCCAAGCGACCACCAGGTCGGGCTGCAGCGCCAGCAGCCGCTCGCGGTCCAGGCCGCCGGCGCCGCCAATGCGCGGCAAGTCCCGGGCGGCCGCGGGCCAGTCGCTGTAGGCGGCCACCGCGACCAGGCGAGCGCCGGCGCCGGCCGCGAACAACAGCTCCGTGGCGTGTGGTGCGAGGGCGACGATCCGTTCGGCTGGCTGCGGCAGCTGCACGCGGCGGCCGGTATCGTCGTGCACGGCCAACTGCGCCGCCACCGGGGCTGCCAGGGTGGCCGCCAGCAGCCAGGCCAGCCAAGGGGTCAAGGCTGCAGCCGGCCGTGATAGACCAGGGTGAGCGGGCGCTCCGCGGTTTGGCGCAGGCGGGTGACGGCGGCATTGTCGACATGGGTGCGGTAGATGGCCGCGAGCGGTGCCGCCAGCACGTGCGCGATCGCCGCGCGGATCACCCCGGCATGGGTGACGATCAGTACATGGCGCCCCGCGTGCTGCGTCAACATATCCAGCAGGGCCGCCGACACCCGCGCCTGCAACGCCTCCAGGGGCTCGGCGTCACCCGGTCGCGCGCCGACCGGGTCGTGATAGAAGCGGGTCAGCGCCGTGGGGTCGGCAGCCCGGATCTGGTCCCCGGTCCGGCCCTCCCATTGGCCGAAGCCGACCTCGCGCAGGCGCGCGTCGATGTGCAGCGGCAGTGCCAGGCGGGCCGCCAGCTCGGCGGCAAATTCGCAGCAGCGCAGCAACGGCGAACTCATGACCAGATCCCAGGCGGCCGGTTCGGCGGTGGCCGCACGCATCTGCGCCCAGCCGCGGTCGCTCAGGGGGTGATCGATGCAACCGCGGTACATGCGGCCGCCGACCGGTTCACCGTGGCGGATCAGGTCGATGGTCGTGTTCATGTCAACTCGGGTTCGCTCAGCGCATTAAGGTAACGCGGCCAGTCGAAGCAGGGGCCGGGGTCGGTCTTGCGCCCGGGGGCGATATCGCTGTGTCCGACGATCCGCGCCGGCGTGATCTCCGGATAGGCCATCACCAGGGTCCGCGTGACGGCGGCCAGACGCCGGTACTGCAGTTCGGTGAAGGGTTCGTGGTCGCAGCCTTCGAGCTCGATCCCCACCGAGAAATCGTTGCACGCGACGCGCCCCTGGTAACAGGACACCCCAGCGTGCCAGGCGCGCCGGTCGAACGGCACGAACTGCAGCAGCATGCCGTCGCGTCGGATCAGCAGGTGCGCCGACACCCGCAGCGGGGCGATCGCTGCGAAGTAGGGGTGGGCGGCCGGGTCCAGGCGGTTGTGAAACAAGTCCTCGATCCAGGTGCCGCCGTAGCGGCCGGGCGGCAGGCTGATGTTGTGGATGACCAGCAGGTCAATCGCTGCGCCGTCCGGCCGCTCGTCCTGATTCGGGGACGGGCAGCGCAACGCGCCCTGCAGCCAGCCGTCGACGATATCGCTCACGGGGCCTCTTCCGCCGGCAGCGCCAGGGCGGCGGCGACTGCGGCACTGATCGCGGCGGGCGCCGAGCCGCAGTGTAGCTGGCAGTGGTAGGCGCCGGCGCGGTACAGGAACAACGCCGGCAGGTGGAAGACCTCGAATTCCCGCACCAGGGCCGGATCGCGTTCCGCATCCACTTCGAACACCGGCAACTCGGGCATGGCGGCCAGCACGCCCTTGAGTTGGCGGCAGGCGCCACAGCCGGGACGGCTGAATACCACCACGGCAATGCCGGTATGTGTCGCGAGCCTGTGGTGAAAATCGAATTGGGAGAGTTGCCGGGCCATCTTGCAGCGCATGCTATCAAGCGAAAGCGGCTGTCGGGGAAGGTGAGTCGCCTTTTGTTGCCTGTAGTTCCCAGGAATCGAATACCGATTGTGAAGGACTTCACGGCCTGGGGTGCGGCAACTGAAGTAAGCGCCAGCCGGGTCGTTAGTGTGAGTGCGCTCACGGATGATCCGGCTGCTCAGACCCTGGCTTTATGCTCAGGGCCTAGCCGCTTGGGCAGGATGCCAGTCGAGGCCTACCAGGAGGTGTAAGGTGATGGCGCGCGACAATGTAATCGCTTTTCAGCAGACGGCCGAGTTGGCCCGACGCCGCAGCATGGACGCGAAAGTCAAAGACCTGGTCGGGCGTTGTCGCGGCGTAGTGGCGACAACTTTGCCACCGTTGCTGCAAGACCTGTTCGAGGGACTGGACGACAATCTCTACGAGCTCGCCGACAAGGCCAGCAGCGATGCCTTGCAGACGCGTTATTTCGAAGCGATGCGGGAGTTGCGCAAGCTGCGTCAGGGCATCGACCGCGAATTTTTCGAGCGGGTGCTGGTCTGCTACGACGGCTTCTGGAATGGCAATCAAGCGGCTATCGCCGGAGCGACTTGGGCCGGGGATGATAACGAACTGGCCCTGGTGGAAAACGCCGAGCTCGAGGAGGACTTGGCGGTCGCCAGTATCATCACCAAGGCGGCCAACCGCTTTCGCCGCGACCTCTATGCCTTGAATCTGCGGTTCAGCGAGCTGGCTGCCGCGAACGCCGTGGATGATGAGCACAACCCCGTCGGACCGGCCCAGCTGACGCGCTGTTTTCGTCAGGCGATGGACCGCTGGGAAGGCGACATGGCGGTGAAGTTGGTGGTCTACAAGCTGTTCGACCGCCACGTGGTGAATTTCATCGGCGGACTCTATGACGAGATCAACGATATTTTGATCGAAGGGGGCGTGTTGCCCAAGATCGTGCCGCGGGTGCGCCGCAACCCGGTCGCCCCGTCCGTCCAGCAGGCCCGCGATCCGGCGTCTAGCCAGGCGGCCCAGCCGGCGCCTGAGCCCGCCGCCCCGGCAGCGCAGCAGGAACTGCTGGGCCTGCTCAGCGAACTGCTGGCCATGCGGCGGGGCAGTCAAGGTGCTTGCCCGACGCACCTGCCAGTGGTCCCGGCGAACGAGGTCCTGGGTGCGCTGAGCGAGTTGCAGCACACGGTGCTGGGCGCCGCCCCGGTCAATGTCGACGAGGCTTGGCAGACCCAGGGCAGCGTGCGGCTTGCTTTGTTCCGCCAGCTCGGCATCGCCGAAGGCGAGGGCGCGGCCGCCAGACGGCGCTTCGCTGAGCCCGAGCAGGACGTGATCGACGTCATCTCGATGTTGTTCGAGTTCATCCTCGATGATCGCAACTTGCCCGACGCCATGAAGGCGCTGCTCAGCCGCCTGCAGATCCCGATGCTGAAGGTCGCGATCCTTGACCGGGGATTCTTCGCTTCCAAGAATCACCCGGCGCGGCGCCTGCTCAACAGCTTGGCGCGGGCCGCAGTGGGCTGGGTGGACGACGGCGATCGCTCGCCCAACAGCCTGTACGGTCGCGTCGAGGCCGTGGTGCTGCGCGTACTCACCGAGTTCTCCGACGACATGGCCTTGTTCAAGGCCCTGGATGAGCAGTTCAGCGCCGATCTGGAGCGCGAGGCCCGGGGCGCGGAGATTGCGGAGGAACGCATCGCCCAGGTCAATCGGGGCCAGGAACAACTCAAGCTGGCGCGGGCGAAGGTGCGGGAGCAACTCGAACTGCGGATCCAGGCCAATCCGCCGCTGCCGCAACCGGTTCACGACCTGTTGTGGGACGGCTGGAAAGACGTGCTGTTGCTGGCGTTGTTGCGTGAGGGGTAGGACAGTGCGGCCTGGCGAGTCAATCTGCTGAGCGCCGATCGCCTGTTGTGGAGCGTGCGGCCCAAGGGTGCGCCCGAGGAGCGGCAGCGGATGCTCAAGACCATTCCGGAGCTGCTGCGGGAGCTGCGCAACGGTCTGGCGAACATATCCTTCGACCAGCACCGCGCCGCGACGCTGTTCAAGGAGCTGCAGTCCTGCCATATCGCTGCACTGCGCGGCGCTCTGCCGCCGGCCGTGAATGCTGCGCCCAACCCGGTTGCATCGGCCCCGACCGAGTCGCAAGCTGCCGAGTCACAGCAGCCGGAACAGGCGGCGCACGAACTCGACGAAGCAGTGGTACCGGGGAGGCCGGCCGCGCCGCAAGTCACAACAGACTCCAGCGACGAACTGGCATGGGGCCTTGCGGTCGGCCAATGGCTGGCATGGGAGGAAAACGGTCAACAACTGCGTGGCAAGCTGGCCTGGAAAAGCGCGGTGACGGGGACCTACGTATTCGTCAACCGCAAGGGGATCAAGGTCGCAGAGATGACCGCTCCCAGCTTGGCTGCACTGTTCCGCGGCGAGCGCGCCCAGGTGCTGGAGCATCCGAGCGTCCCCATGATGGATCGGGCCCTGCAGGCCATGGTGGAAGCACTGCGCAATACCGACCCTGGGGAAGGCAACGCGACACCGAATCCCGCTTAAGGGCACCTCGAAAAATACGCCGATTCGGGCAGAATAGCGGCGACTGAGCAGACAGAGGGCAGATCGGATGCAACCAGGCTTTTTCGACCAGGAAGATCGGCTGGCAAGACTGGAGAAGCT
>JBFZDU010000148.1:0-8153 GCA_041307205.1 Gammaproteobacteria bacterium
AGCCTACATCTCGGAGCCCATCTATGCCGGCGCCTTCAATGAGATCCTGCGCCTGTTCAACGATGAGCAGCAGGTGCGCGAGGCGGCGTTCGAGGCGCTCCGGGACGCCGTGGCCAGCGGCCTGTTCGACCTGGCCGACGAGATCTTTTTCGACAGCGTCAGCCGCTTCCAGGGCTTCGCGGAGTTCGAGGAACGCATCCTCGGCGTTACCCATTCTGAGTTCGACATCGACGACGCCCTGTTCGCCCGGATCGAGACCGCCTTCCTGTCGCACCTCGGGGCGGACGGGGTGGCGGAGTTTCACAACCCGCATCGCTTGGACTTGTTACGCCGACCCCTTGCCGCGCCTTGAGCCGGCGGCGCCACCGCGCGCGGATCGAGACGGGCGTGAGCGGCACGCCGAACCAGGGCTTGTCCCCGCCGCTTTGTCCGGGGCAGCACGGCCCGGCCGGCGCCTTCACCGGGGCGCACTGGCCATAGTGCCGACCACCGGCAAGGCTCAAGATTTAGGGTCAGCGGCCCGATAGCATCCTCGATGTCCGCAAGTGGCGTTGACCGCGCGGTTACGGCCATGCGCTGCCCGATCTCGTGCCCGGCAGCAAACCTGGGCGAACGGAAGGTGCGGGGTGCCGCTGAACAGGAGCTCGTCTGACGCCATGCGCCTTTCCCCAACGGACCTTGACCCACTGCGCGGCGGGGGGTGCACCGGCGCGCGTGCCGGGTCGCGTCTCGCCCGGGTCGCGCGGGGTTGCGCCTTGGGTCTTTGCTGGCTTGTTGGCGGCAGCGCCTGGTCGGAGGAGGCGCCGAACCCCGAGCAGACAGTGCGGATCGGCGTGCTCAGCCACCGCGGCGCCGCCGTGGTGCGGCGTATGTGGACCCCCACGATTGATTACCTCAATACGCGCCTGCCGGATCGCCGCTTTGAACTCGTCCCGCTCGACTTCGAAATTTTCGCTCGTGCAGTAAGCCAGGGCGAAGTGGAGTTTGCATTCAGTTCCGCCGCCCTGTACGTCGAGCTGGAGCGAAGGTACGGCCTGACCGGGATCGCGACCGTGATGAACGCCGGCCCGCAGGGAGAATTCTCCGAGTATGGCGGCGTGCTGGTGAGCCGCGCCGACCGGCAGGACATCACCAAACTGGCCGATGTGCGCGGCAAGACCCTACTCATCCCCGACGAACGCGCCCTGGGCGGCTGGCTGATCCAGTGGCGGGAACTCAAGCTTGCGGGCCTGACGCCCGGCCGGGACTTCCAGGTAGTCGCCGCCGGTGACAATGAAAAATCCTTGCTCGGTGTGCTGTCGGGTGCCGGCGATGTCGGCGCCGCGCGCTCTGACATCATCGAGCGCATGGCGGCCGAGGGCAAGCTCGATCCGACGCGCCTGCGTGTGCTCAGGACGCCCGCCGCGCCGGCGCATTATCCCTATGCAGTGAGTACCCGGCTCTATCCCGAATGGCCGTTCGCCAAGCTGCGCCATACGCCGGACGACCTTGCCCGCGAGGTCGCTGTAGCCCTGCTGACCATGCGGCGCGATAGCGCGGCAGTCCGCGCCGCCGAGATCGTGGGCTGGACCGTGCCAAAGGACTACCAGTCGATTCACGACCTGTTCGCAGAGTTGCAGATCGGCCCCTATGCACGGCAACCAGTGGGCTGGTGGGAGATCGCCCGCGATCACTGGGAGCGGCTCTTGGTCGGCGCCACTTTCCTGGCTGCCATTCTGCTGGCGGCTACCATCCGGGCAGCGGTCGCCAACCGCCGCCTGATCGAACAGAAGGCTCGCACCGAAACCTTCCTCGACATCATGGGCACGATGATCGTGGTGCTCGACGCCCAAGCGCACATCGTGAAACTCAACCGGCGCGCCTGCGAGGTCCTGGGCTACAGCGCGGAACAGCTGATCGGTGCGGACTGGTTCGACGCCGCCATACCCGCAGGCGCACGTCGTGAGATCCGGGCGGTGTTCAACGCCGTGATGCGGGGAAAGTCTCAACACTTTGAGACCTACGAAAACGAGGTGCTTGGCGCCGGCGGCCACCGCCGCATGATTCGCTGGAACAACCGGATTCTGCACGCCACCGACGGCCAGCCGGATTCGATGATCTGCGCCGGCGAGGACGTCACCGAACGACGCCAGGCGGAAGAAAAGATCCGCTTGTTCGCCCGCGTGTTCGAGGCCAGCACCGAAGGCCTGGTCATTTGCGATGCCGGCAACCGCATCGTCAGCGTCAACGCCGCGTTCACCGCGATCACGGGCTACGCCTTCGAAGAAGTGGCCGGGCAAAATCCGGGCATACTGTCGTCCGGGCGGCAGGACGCCGAGTTCTACCGGGCCTTGTGGGAGCAGCTCCAGCGCACCGGGCAATGGCAGGGCGAGATGTGGAACCGGCGCCGCGACGGCAGCGTGTATCCGCAATGGCTGTCAGTCAGCGTGATGCGCGACGACGCCGGCGCGGTGTCCCACTACATCGGCGTGTTTCACGACATCAGCCGGCAAAAAGAGGACGAGGCCCGCATCCACTCACTGGCCTACTTCGATGCGCTCACCGAACTTCCAAACCGCTCATTGCTGGCCGACCGCTTCCAGCAGGCGGCAGCGACCGCGCAACGGCACACGCGCAAGATGGCGCTGCTGTTCATCGATCTGGATCGGTTCAAGCAGGTCAACGACTCGCTCGGTCACCTGGTCGGCGATGAGCTGTTGCGCCGGGTGGCGGACCGCATCCGCGCCTGCCTGCGCGACTCGGACACCATGGCAAGGCTCGGCGGCGACGAATTCATCATTCTGCTGTCGGAACTCGCCAATGCGGAACACGCGGCCGTGGTTGCGCAGAAATGCATCGACGTACTGCAGGCGCCGTTTCTGCTCTCGGGCCACGAACTGCGCGTAACCCCCAGCATAGGTATCGCCCTGTATCCACAGGACGGCACGTCACTGGATGCGCTGGTCAAATGCGCCGATACTGCCATGTACGCGGCCAAGGACTCGGGACGCAACAGCTACCAGTTCTTCACCGCGGACATGAACGCCCGCATCGTGGCGCGCATGATGATGGAAAACGACATGCGCCGCGGCCTCGAACGTGGCGAGTTCCGCCTGCACTATCAGCCGCAGGTCGATATCCGGACGGGGCGGATCGTGGGGGTCGAGGCCCTGGTGCGCTGGAACCACCCGACCCAGGGACTGGTGGCCCCCGGCAGCTTCATTTCCGTTGCCGAAGAAAGCGGTCTGATCGTCCCGCTCGGCAAATGGATTCTGCGCGAGGCCTGCCGGCAGGGTGCGGCGTGGCGGACCCAGTGCATGCCGGCGGTGCAAATCGCCGTCAATGTCTCTGCCAAGCAGTTCCGGCACGCCGGGTTCCTGGACGACGTGCGCCAGGCGCTGGCCGATGCGGGTCTGCCGGCGAGCAGTCTCGAACTGGAGCTCACCGAAAGCCTGCTGGTGCGTGACGTCGATCACACCCTCGCCCAGTTGGATGAGCTGAAGGCCTTCGGCGTCCAGCTGTCAATCGATGACTTCGGGACCGGCTACTCGAGCATGAGCTACCTCAAGCGCTTCCCCGTCGACAAGCTCAAGGTCGACCGTTCCTTCGTGCGCGATCTCACCACGGACGCCAACGACCGCGCGATCGCCGCCAGCATCATCGCCCTCGGTCATCAGCTCGGCTTGCGGGTGGTCGCCGAAGGTGTGGAAAGCGCAGAGCAGCTGGCCTTCCTGCAGCACCATGCCTGTGACGAATACCAGGGCTATCTGTTCAGCCGGCCACACGCCCCGGATGAGCTGGCGGCGCTGTTCAAATGCAGCGAACGCCCCGAACCGGCGCGCGAAGCAGGCGCGGGGGGCCGGCGCGCCGAACCTGGGGCATAACGGCCGGGGACAACCCAGGCTTTGCCGGCGGCGACCGCCCGCGCCAGCCGCCGGCGCGTGCCTGCCGCGCTGCCTCAACCCGCCGTCAGCGGCAACGCGGTCTGGTCCACCACCCGGCGCATCACGAAGCTGGAGTGCACCCCGCTCACGCCCTCGATGCGGGTGATGCGATTCAATAGCAGCTCCTGGTAAGCATCCATGTCGCGCACCACCACCTTGAGCTGGTAGTCGGCATCCTGACCGGTGATCAACAGACACTCCAACACCTCGGGCAGGGCGGCGATCTTCGCCTCGAAGTTGGCGAAGCGCTCGGGGGTATGGCGATCCATGGAAATGTGGACCAGTGCCATCAGGGTGAGGCCCAGCTTGCGGGCATCGAGCATGGCGCGATAGCCGGTGATGATGCCGCTTTCCTCCAGGGCCCGCAGGCGCCGCAGGCAGGGCGAGGGTGACAGCCCGATCCGCGCCGCCAGGTCCTGGTTGCTGAGACGGCCGTCCTGCTGCAGGACATCGAGGATGCGCCGGTCGTAACGGTCGAGACTCAAGGGTTTGCGCTCCGCCAGGGAATGTGCGCTTGAATATTGCGCAGTTGTGACTTCGGTCGCAATAAGATTGCGATCTGGTCGGTATCCCACGGGCAATACGCAAGCACCTGCCGTGGTGCATTCGCTACTCTTTTCCCGTCCGCCACAAGTGGACCAGCGCCAGGCCGGCACCCACAAGGTGCCCGGCCAGCCCCCGCCCCAGCCGGGCGCGGGCGGCCCGACCGGGCACCACCGGGCAGGGCCGGCAACCGGGCGCAGCATCCAACCGAAGCCGAGGAACCGACCATGACTGCCTTCGACCACCGCAAATACCGCGCCGCACCGGCCGTGCCCTTGCAGCAGCGGCAATGGCCCAACCGGGTCATGACCCAGGCCCCCGTCTGGGCCAGCGTCGACCTGCGCGACGGCAACCAGGCCCTGCTCGAACCCATGAGCGTGGAGCGCAAGCGCACTCTGTGGGCGCTGCTGGTCAAGCTCGGCTTCAAGCAGATCGAGGTCGGCTTCCCGTCGGCCAGCCGGCCGGACTACGACTTCGTCCGCTGGCTGATCGAGACCGGGCAGATCCCCGATGACGTGACGGTGCAGGTCCTGGTCCAGGCCCGCGAGGACCTCATCGTGCGCACCTTCGAGTCCTTGCAGGGTGCGCGGCGCGCCATAGTGCATGTCTACAACTCCACCTCCAGGGTTCAGCGCGAGCGGGTGTTCGGGATGGACCGCGATGCCATCAAGGCCATTGCGCGGCACGGTGCCGAGCTGCTGCGGCGCGAGGCGGCCAGGTACCCGGCGACCGAGTGGGTGTTCCAGTACTCGCCGGAGAGCTTCACCAGCACCGAGATGGACTATGCGGTAGAGGTCTGCGAGGCCGTGCTCGACGTCTGGCAGCCAACTCCCGAGCGTCCCTGCATCATCAACCTGCCGGCGACCGTGGAGGTAGCCACGCCCAACGTGTTTGCCGATCAGGTGGAGTACTTCGCGACCCACATCAGCCGGCGCGACAGCATCCTGCTCTCGGTGCACACCCACAACGACCGCGGCTGCGCCGTGGCCGCCGCCGAGCTGGCGGTACTGGCGGGTGCCGACCGGGTCGAGGGCACCCTGCTCGGCAACGGCGAGCGGACCGGCAACATGGACATAGTCACCATGGCGATGAACCTGTTCAGCCAGGGCCTGGACCCGCAGCTCGACCTGTCCAACCCGGACGAGGTGATCGCGGTCTACACCGAGTGCACCGGCCTGCCGGTGCACCCGCGCCATCCCTGGGTCGGCGAGCTGGTCTACACGGCCTTCTCGGGCAGCCATCAGGACGCGATCCGCAAGAGCCTGCAGCGCCAGCGCCCCGACGAGCCCTGGCAGGTCGCCTACCTGCCCATAGACCCGCGCGACATCGGCCGCGATTACCAGGCCGTGGTGCGGGTCAACAGCCAGTCCGGCAAGGGCGGTATGGCGTTTGTGCTGGAACGCGACTACGGCCTCAGCATCCCGCGCTGGTTGCAGGTGGAACTGGCGCCAGTGGTGCAGCAGGCCAGCGAGCGCAGCGGCGGCGAGGTCGGCAGTGCAGATATCCACCGCCTGTTCATCGACCAATTCGTCGCCGATGCCGCTCCCGTGCGACTGGTGGGCTACCGCCTCAACCGCAACGGCCACGACGTGATCGAGGCGCGCATCGTCGACCGGCATGGCGAGCAACTCATCCACGGCGAGGGGGAAGGGGCACTGTCGGCCTTCGTCGACGCCTGGATGCGGTACAGCGGTCAGCGGGTCAGCGTGGTGCACTACAACGAACACGCCATCGGCGAAGGCACCGACGCGGAGGCCGCCACCTACGTGCAGCTGAACCTGGACGGCCGGCGCTTCGCGGGCGTGGCGTTCGACCAGGACACGGTAAGCGCGTCGCTCAAGGCGGTACTGTCGGCGCTCAATCGCGCCCAGGGCGGCGCACGGCAGGCAGCATAGGAGTCTGTCGGACGGCGCTCGGGCCGCGGCGGCAACCCGTCGCAGGGTCGCCCCGAGCCGTTTCCCGCCAGCGCGACGCAGCCGCTTTGCCGCGCGCGTTGCGGATAATGCCGTATTGGTCAACAGCCGTTGCCCGGGCGGGACCGGGTGCGCGGCTTTTCCGGAGGAGCGCAAAGGTGCAGCAAAGGACGCCGCAGCTTGGCAACAACAGCAGCTCGCGCAGCAAGGGCCGACTGACGTCCTGGAACGACGAGAAGGGCTTCGGCTTTATCGCACCCAACGGCGGCGGCCAACCGGTGTTCTTGCACATCAAGGCCTTCGCCAATCGCGCCCGCCGTCCCGGGATCGGCCAGTTGGTCACCTACGCCCTGACGACCGACCCGCGTGGCCGGCCCTGCGCGACCCAGGCCACCCTGGCAGGTGACCGGCTCCCGGCGCCGCAACGGCACCGGGGCGGCGCGCTGGCGGTACTTGGCGCCGGCGGGTTTCTGGCGCTCCTGGGGGTGGCGGTGATTGCAGGCAAGTTGCCGCCTTGGGTCGCGGGGCTGTATCTGGCGGTCAGCGCCTTGACCTTCATCAGCTATGCCCTGGACAAAGCCGCAGCGCGCAAAGGCCGTTGGCGAACCGCAGAAAGCACCCTGCACCTGCTCGCGCTGGGCGGCGGCTGGCCTGGCGCCCTGATCGCACAGCAACTGCTGCGGCACAAATCGAAGAAGCAAGCCTTTCGCACCCTGTTTTGGATGACGGTGCTCCTGAACTGCGGCGCCCTGCTATGGCTGTACTCGCCGCTTGGTGACCGGCTGCAGTCATTCGTGTCGGGGCATGTTTCGGCCGTCAATCCGGCGCTATAGCACCGCTGCCAGCCGCTACCGGCCGGGCGCTTGACGCGATCACGCCGGCCGACTAGCTTTGCCTGTCTGGCACTTCAAGGAGCGAAGCGATGCGCATCCCCGGATACCTCGGCCTGGCCGCCGCATTGTGGCTGTTCTCCCAGAGTGGCTGGACGTTCGATCGCCAGGTCGTGGTCAACGGCACTCACCTGGGCCCGACTGAACTGGCATGGCTCGACGCGCTCAACGGCGGCCTGGTGCCGGATGGCCGGTACTGGCTCGACCTCGACTCCGGCGCCTGGGGTTACGAAGGCGGACCGACCGCGGGCGTGCTGGGGCAGGAAGACGCCGCCCCCGGCCCCACCGGCAACGGCGGGCAGACAGGTTACTTCGAGGACGAGGTGGCCGATTTTTGCGCGCGCAACGGCGGTTGCCCCTGGTAAGCCGCCGCCCGGCACGAACCAGCGCATCATGACCAACGGGGCGGGTGCGGGGCGGCCGAACCGCCGCGGAACCACCGGCGCGGCGCGACGGACGTTCTGTGCAACCATGCGCCGCCAGGGAACGCACTGAGCGGGAGAACAGCCAGTGACGGCTCACCGCACATCGGCAAGGACCGCTGCCCCACTCGCCCGCAGCGCCACACCCCGCCGCGCCGACTGCCGGCCTTGGCGCCGGGCCTACCGATGGATCTGGCGTTCAGTGCCGCAACGCGCCGGCAGGCGCTCCAATGGCGCGATGGGCCAGACGATGCGTGCCGCGGCCAAGCTGGGTGCGGACGGCGGCTTCACGCGTTACCGCCTGACCCTGGTGGAACCGGTGCCGCACTGCGCCGCGTGCTCGCCTAGACATGATGTTTTGACCTGCCCAGCCTCAACGTACGTGGGTTATGTTGAGGTTGGACAATCACACAGAGCCACATTGAGGGGGCAGGTCATGAAAGAGGATATCGCAAAAGCCGT
>JBFZDU010000149.1:0-4926 GCA_041307205.1 Gammaproteobacteria bacterium
ATCAGACGGTCGCGCCCAGGCGGCGGGCGATGTCCAATAGCTGGCGGCGCGGCGGGTAGTGGTCGCCGCCCGTCTGCAGATAGTCCTGCCAGGGCAGGAACTGGTCCTGCAGGTGCGGGTCGGTGTGGTGGCAGCCCAGCACGCGGATCACCGCAGCGCCGACCCGCCAGGGTCCGTCGCCGCGCAGTTCGCCCGGCAGCAGGTGGGCTGCTTCGGCGGGGCCGTGCTGGTGCCAGAAAAGATCGAGATAGAGCAGACCGGCGGGGTGTGGAAAGCAGGCGGCGACCACCTGCTCGCGGCCGTCGCCGTGGCGGATCACCAGCGGCGCGGTTACCGACTCGATCGCCGGCACTTCAGGCCTCGCCGCACAGCTCCTTGTAACGCTTCTTGACCGCGATTTCGCGCAGGTTCTCGGCCTGCTCCTGTTCGCCGATCGCGGGCGATTCTTCCCATTGTCCACTGGCCCGGTTGAGCACCGAGAACTTCCAGTGCCGGCCGGCGCGGAACACCTTGCTGACTTCCTGGCCGGCCTGTGCCAGGGCCTGCATGCGATTCATGCCGCCGGCCGGGGCTGGACCCACTGCGGGCGGTGGGGCGGGCGGCTCGGCGCGGAAGGTGAACAGAGTGTTCTGGGGTTCGCCGTTGGGATCCGGCTCGATGCTCTCTATGTCCGGCGCACGGGTGAGAATATAGCCGGCCATCAGGCGTCCGAGATCGTGATTGTCGGTTTCGAGCGCGGTCAGCAGTTTGTTGGCCACGATCTGGCAGCGCTGCAGCCGGTCGGGCCGTTCGACCCACTCGCGGCCTATCTGCCAGCCGCTGTCCATGTCGCGGTCCATCTTGGCGAAGAATGCGTCGGCCTGCGCGATCAGCGCGTCGGGCGCGTTCAGTTCGTAGATTTGCTCGTCCAGAATCAGCTTGAGTATCATCGAGCCTTCCTGCATGCCAGCCAGTTCATTGCGGCCCGTATGTTAACAAACGAGCGCCGCGTCCCCTGCGACAAAATGCCTGCTGCGAGCGAGACTATTCATGCTGATCGAAATCCCCGACCTGCTGAACGCGGCGCAGCTGGCCAAGCTGCACGAATTGCTGGCGGACGCGCGGTTCGTCGATGGGCGGCACACCGCCGGCATGGCGGCGGCTCGAGTCAAGCGCAACGAGGAACTGGATCTCGACCCGCAGCGGCTGCAGCTGCTGTATCGAATCCTGATGAGCAGCGTTGGCCACAACGCGGTGTTTCGCAGTTTCGCCCTGCCGAACCAGGTTGCGGACTTCATCTTCGCCCGCTACCAGTCGGGCATGCGCTACGGCGATCACGTCGATGATCCGATCATGGGAGGACCGGGGCCGAAGTTTCGTAGCGACGTCTCCATGACCGTATTCCTTAGCCCGCCCGAGGACTACGACGGCGGGGAGCTGGTGATCCGCACGCCATTCGGCGCACAGCAGGTGAAGCTGCCGGCCGGTGGGGCCGTGGTCTATCCCTCGGCCAGCGTGCATCGCGTGGCCGAGGTGACGCGCGGCGAGCGCCTGGTCGCCCTGACCTGGATCCAGAGCTTTGTGCGCGACGCCGCGCGGCGCGAATTGCTGTTCGAACTGGATCGGGCGCGCGAGCACCTGCTCAAGACCGCACCGGACGGTGATCACACCAAGTATGTCGATCGCAGTTATGCCAACCTGCTGCGGATGTGGGCGGACGTCTGAGGACCCCTTGGCACTGGGCGTCCAGCAAGGCGAGCTCGTTGTGGACGAGGACAAGCTGCGGTCCCGGGTCGGTGCCGCGCACCTGCGCCAGCGGCTGGGCATCCAGCGCGATCATGTGCAGCAGATTTTTGGCCGCGGCCGCAACTTCTTTCATATCGAAAACTGGTACTCGGTGCACGCTTTGTTGCGTGGCGTTCTGCGCCTGACCGGCTTGTACGGTCGCGGCCGGCGCAATGCCGCGGACATCCGGCTGACCCACAATCGGGTGTTGGTTGAGGGTCTGCCGGCCGCTTTCGACGGTTACCGCATTCTGCACCTGAGCGACTTGCACCTGGACATGAGCAGCGCCATCACCGCCGCCCTGTTGCACCGGGTCGGGGAGGCGAGCTATGACCTGTGCGTGATCACGGGCGACTTTCGGGCGCGGACCTACGGCGTCTTCGAGGGTGTCGTCAGCGGTGCGGCCCAGCTGCGCGCGGTACTGGCGGGCGAGGTGTACGCGGTGCTTGGCAACCATGATTTCATCGAGATGGTGCCCGGCCTGGAAGCCGCCGGGATCAGGGTGCTGCTCAACGAGTCGGTGGTGCTGCGGCGGGGCGGGGCGGATCTGTATCTGGCCGGCATCGACGATCCGCACTATTACCGGGTCGACAATCTGGAGAAAGCCGCCGCGGGCGTGCCGCTGGCGGCCTGTTCGGTGCTGCTCAGTCACTCACCGGAGGTCTACCGCCATGCCGCTCACGCGGGGTTCAAGCTGTTGTTGTGCGGCCACACTCACGGCGGCCAGATCTGCCTGCCGGGAGGCTGGGCCCTGAGCTACAACGCCAGCTGCCCGCGGCGCTTCGGCAAGGGGTCCTGGCGCTACCACGGCCTGCTGGGCTACACCTCGCGCGGTGCCGGGTCCTGCGTCGTCGACGCGCGCTTCAATTGCCCGCCCGAAATCACCGTGCACGAACTGCGCCGCGCCTGAGTAGCCCGCGCTGCCGCCAGCCGCTGGTCAGTACGGATGGGTCCGCAGTTGCAGGCGGTACAGGAGGCGGGACAGCAGCAGCTCGAGGACCAGGAAGATCAGGGTCAGGGCGGCGACGTCTCCCCACCCCAGGCTGAATGCCTGGCGCAGCCACAGCAGTGGAAACAAGGATTCGGGGATCTGGTCCAGCCCCAGGGCCATGCTGCCCGGCGCCATGCCGAGGCGGCGTTTGACGAAACCGGAGAACATATCGCCGGCCATGGCCAAGGCGCCGATCGCCAAGCCGTCTGGCACGCCCAGATCGAATACCCAGGCAGTGACGGCGGTGCTGCTGAGGGATGCCACCCAGCCACGCCAGGTGCAGGAACTGCCGAACAGGCGCTGACCATCGGGCAGGTGCAGACCCAGGTCCACCGGCCAATTCCAACGCTCGCCCAGCAGGTCCTTGGCCAGTACCGGGGCACCGTTGGCAACCAGCAGCAGCAGCGTCAGTTGCAGGTAAGTCAGGAGCAAAACGGCGAACCTTCGGCTTCTCCGGTATCAGGCATCGCAGTTCAATGCGCTGCAGGCAACCGACCTGCCGAAACGCGCTGCTCAAGAAAAAAGGCAGCCACCGGCTGCCTTTTCGGTCGGCCCTCGGCCCGTTCTCAGTAACCGCCCTTGCGGTTGACGTGGGGCAGGCCGGCAATCCGGTTGCCCTGCTTGCTCGGGGCCAGCGGAAACAGATTGTACATGTCCTTGCTGCTGAGCTTCCTGCCGGTCCGCTTGGTCATGTCCTTGAGGATTACTCGCTCCATTGGCTGGTTGCCGCCGTTGTCGATGTATTCCTCACGCAGGTAGTGCAGGACCTCGAAGTGCTCGGGGGTCAGCTCGATGCCTTCCACGTCGGCCAGGGCCCGGGCCACGTCTTCGTTCCAGTCGGTGTAGTTGACCAGGTTGCCGTTGTCATCGAGTTCGATGGTCTTGCCGTTGACTTCTAACGCCATGTCTTTGCTCCTCTAAATACGCTGCATAAGCATCTTCGAATTTAGTGGCGCAGGATTCTATGAAATTGTCACCGGTTAGTCATCATCCGCAGTCTTTTTGACGGCATCAATTCCTTTATGCGGAATGAAAATGCCGCAGCCCATGTGACGCAGCGGCCCCAGCCCATCCTGCTGCAGACGCAGGGACTCGTCGGACGACAGATCGGCGAGCATCAGGCTGCGGGTGGCGATGGGTCCGTCCGGGGTATGTAATTCGGCGGTCTTGCCGCACAGGGCCTTGCGCATGCGCACGCTGCGCGCCGCCAGGGCGGCCGCGGCGCGGCTGAGGAACAGGTGCTCGTCCCTGTCCTCGCCGGTCTCCAGCACCACGTAACGGGCAAAAATGGTGCCCTGGCGAGTCAGCGGCCGGGTCTTGGCGGCCCCGATGGTCAGGGTGCTGCCGGCGACGTCCAGGGTCACACCGGCAAGCTCGGCCTGCAGCAGGTCCATGCGTTCGCGCGGCACCCGGATGGTCAGCTTGGTCCGGCGCGACAGTTGCAGTACCTGGCCCAGTGCCGGGTCCGGCCGCTCCCAGCCGTTCTGTGCGCCTGCCAGGTGGACCGTGTGGACGCCGATGCGTTGGTCTTCGACCAGCCAGGGTACGGCGGCCCGCAGTGCGCTGCCGAGCGCATAGGCGTGGTCCACCGGCAGGCTGCGGCATTCAATGTTGAACAACAGGTCCACCACGTCATCGGTGACCTGCACTTCACGGTCGTCGTCGTCTTGCCAGAACATGTCGGGCCTCCGGTCAGTTGTCGGGGATGCCGGCCTGCAGCGCGGCGCGGTCGAACCACCAGTCGTCCTGCACCAACACGTCCACCACGTTGCGCAGCCGCACCAGGAACTTGTCCGGGTCGTTCAGTTCCAGCTTGGCGATCCAGTAGTCGAACTGGGCCTGATTCTCGACGGCGCTGTGGCGCCGGGCGACGCGGCCCAGCAGTTGCTGCGAGAAGAACAGCAGGCGCTCGCGGTCCGGGCCCTCGGGGGCGCGCAGATCGGCAATGAAGCAGGCGGTGGCCGCGGCGACGGCGGCACCGTCGGCGTCGTCCGGGGTGTCGTCTACCACCTGGCTCAGCAGGTGCACTGTGATTTCGGGATCCATCGGGAAGGTGACCGCCAGCCAGATGCCCTGGCCCAGCGCTGCCAGCGAGCCGGGGTGATTGCACTGGTAGAGCACGTCGCAGGCGTCGGCGGCGTTTTCCCGATTGCCCAGCTCCAGGTACAAGT
>JBFZDU010000150.1:0-5440 GCA_041307205.1 Gammaproteobacteria bacterium
CCCCGCCTGCAGCGCCGCCGCGGCCGGGGCGTCCAGCGGCGCCGCCAAGGTGGCCAGGTAGACCTTGGTCTGTTTGTGGCGCGGCGCAGTGATCCGGTGCGACCAGGCGCCGTCGTCGCTGAGCAACACCAACCCGGTCACATCGACATCCAGCCGGCCGGCCACCTGCAGCTCATCGCGGCGCGGCTCATCGAGCAGGTCGAATACGCTGCGGTGCAGGGCGTCGCCGCGCACGCAGACCACGCCCAGCGGCTTGTGCAACATCAGGTAACGTTTACCGATCGGCGCCACCGCGACCCCGTTCCATTGCACCGTGCTGCCCGCCGGGACGCGCGCCGCCGGATCACGCACGACCACCATCGCGATGGCGACCGCGCCGCGGCGAATCGCCCGCTGCGCCATGCTGCGGCTGAGGTCGGTCGACTGGCTGAGATAACGATCGAGACGCACGGCGGGGCTCCGGATCGGCGGGAATTCCAGGATAGCCCTAATTGACCAGCCGCGACGCCCCGCTATCGTCAAAAGAACTGCCAGAATACCGGCCTTTAACCGGTGGGGCATTCTGATGCCCTTGCAGGAGGAACCCGGTATGCAGATTCGCACCGACATCAACACCGCCGAGCGCGCCGACAGTCTTGCCGGCTTTGCAGCGATAAACGCCGGCGCCGTCCGCGACCACTGACCGCATGCGCTTTCGCGATCTCCCCAGCGGCGCCCCGTTTCGCTACCAAGGCGAGGACTACATCAAGACCGGCCCGCTCGCGGCGACCCCGCGCAGCGGCGGCAATGAACGGCTGATCGCGCGTTCGGCTGTGGTGGACCTGCCAAGCGCCATCACGCCGCCGCCGACCCAAGTACCCATCGGCATAGCGGACGCCGCCGCTGTGCGGGCGGCCTTGGCGGCACTGCATGACGCTGCCCAGCAGCAGCTGCTAGCGGCCGGTTCCTCGGCCGCGGACCGGCAGGCGCTGACCGCACTGCGCGACCAGTGGCTGCGGCAACTCGGCCTAGCGCCATAACGACTGCACCTCAGCACGGCACCGCCGCAGACAAGCGCAGGCCTTGCGGTTACGATGCGCGACGGTGGTCGGTGACGCGCCCTTCCCGGCCCGTTTGTTTGTTCCGCGTGGCGGGTCGGCGCCGCGCGCCTTTCGGAGGATGAATCGATGAAAAAACTCGCTGTCTTGGCCTTGCTGTCCTTCACAACCCCGCTGCTCGCCCAGCCCGAGGGCGGCACCTCGCAGAGCCCGGCGGACGGCTTCATGATGCAGTTCGACAGCAACAAGGACGACCGGGTGACGTTACAGGAATTCAAGGACCCGCAGCTGCGTGCCATTGAGCAGCAATTCGGCTACATGGACAAGAACCAGGACGGCAAGATCGACCGGAGCGAGATCGAGGCCTTCGGCAAGGAGATGCAGGAGCGTATGCAGCAGATGCGCCAGCAGCAGGGTGGCCAGCAACGCTGACCCGAACCGCCGGCCCGATCCGCCGCGGCGGATCGGCAGTGCACGGAGCCTGAGGGCATTCCCGGTGACGCCCCGGGGATGGCGCGGGCGGGTAGCTGGGCCGGGTTGAGCTTGCTCAGCGAGCTGCCCTATCAGACCGACAGCGCGGTCCTGTTCGCGACGCTCGCGCACAGGCCCTGGGCGGTATTCCTGGACAGCGGCCGCCCCTACAGCGCCGCCGGTCGCTACGACATCCTGGCGGCTGATCCCTACCTCACCCTGTGCACCCGCGGCACAGTCACCGTGCTGCGGGAGCAGCGGGGCGCCACCCGAACCGCCGCCGATCCCTTTGCGCTGCTGCGCGCGGCGCTGGGTCCGCCACGCCCGGCGGTGCACGGGCTACCGTTCTGCGGCGGCGCGCTGGGCTGGTTTGGCTACGACCTGGCCCGGCGGCTGGAGCGACTGCCCGCGCGCGCCCGCGACCTGGAGGATCTGCCGGAGTTGGCGGTGGGCCTGTACGACTGGGCCGTGGTGGTAGATCACCGCGCCCGCCGCAGTTGGCTGGTCGGCGCGGGCCGCGACCATCGCACCGGGCGGCGCTGGCCGGCCTTACTGCGGCAATTTTCGCGGCCGGCGCCGGGGCCGAAACTGCCAGGCTTCCGGGTCACCGGGCCGGTGCGCTCGAACCTGAGTCGGGCCGAATACGACGCGGCCTTCGCGCGCATCAAGCACTACATCCGTAACGGCGACTGCTACCAGGTGAATTTCGCCCAACGCTTCGCCGCCCCGGCCGAGGGCGATGCCTGGCACGCCTACCTGGAGCTGCGCCGCCTCAACCCAGCGCCGTTCGCGGCCTACCTGAACACGCCCTACGGTCAGGTGCTGAGTTCGTCGCCGGAGCGGCTGCTGCTGCTGCAAGACAGGCGCGTGGAAACCAAACCCATCAAGGGCACGCGGCCGCGCGCCGCCGCGACCGAAGAAGATGCCGCCCTGGCGCGAGAACTGGCCACCAGCCACAAGGACCGGGCCGAGAACCTGATGATTGTCGATCTGCTGCGCAACGACCTCAGCCGCGTCTGCCAGCCGTTCAGCGTCCGGGTGCCCCGGCTGTTCCACATCGAGAGCTACGCCACTGTGCATCACCTGGTCAGCACGGTCAGCGGCGCACTGGCCGCCGGCGAAGACGCCCTGAGTCTGCTACGCGCCTGCTTCCCCGGCGGCTCGGTCACCGGCGCACCAAAGATCCGCGCCATGCAGATCATCGAGGAACTCGAACCGCACCGCCGTGGCGTCTACTGCGGCGCAATCACCCGCATCGGCTTCGACGGCAACATGGACAGCAGCATCGCCATCCGCACCCTGGCCTACAACCAGGGTGTCATCCGTTGCTGGGCGGGCGGCGGTATAGTGCACGACTCCGACGTCGACGCTGAGTACGCCGAAACCCTCCACAAGGCGGCCGCCATGCTGCGCCTAATGCAGGACAACACCCACGCCAGCATGCGCGACTGACTGAACGCCGCGGCCGCCGCGGCGTCGCGCGGTCGCGACCGCCTGGTCGCACCATCCGGCTGCCCGAGTTTTCAGAGCCCTACCAGTTCCGCGTGCACCCCGGTGCGGCGCACCGCCTCCAGGATGTCGTCGGTATGGAGCTTGTGCGAGTCGAACCGCACCACCAGCAGGTGCTGCTGTTTTGCGGTTTGGACGATCTCGATTACGCCGTCCAGGCTTTCCAGCCGGCCATGGATGTCGGCGCGCACGGCGTCGCTGGGCGCGGTATCCAAGTGAAGTGTCACATCGGCGGTGATCATGGCTTGTTCTCCTTGGTGGTTACGGACCAACACGTCTTCCTTGCGGCGGATCGGCGCGTCACCTGAATTAATTTTAGAGCCGGCGCGGCTCCGGGTCACTGACCAAGCTCAGTCTTGGCACGCAGGCGCGTGCCAGACTGGGCCACGCCGACCAGTGGCACGCAACCCCTCGCTACCGGGGCGCGTCCGGTCCCGCTGCGCAATTGCGCCCGCTCAAATAGATTGCATTCGGCCCGGTTTTGGCGCGCGAAGTACTGCCTTTGCCCGGCTGGCTGGACTAGTGTGGAGGATAAGAGGGGTGTTCGGATTGCCGGACGGGAACCCACCAGCACAAGGGCGACCGGGCATCCGTGCGACGAGCAGGACAGTCTGGGATGTGGGGGTCGGACGTGAACGCGAAACGGCACCGGTGGGGCGCAGCGGCGGTGTCGTTGGCAGTGGTGTTGTTGGCCGGCCCGAGCAGCGGGGGCGCTGCCGCGACGCCGGTCAATCCCTGGGAGCAGATGCCCAAGCGCCCTACGCCCACCGATCACTCGACGTTTTTCCAGCAACCATTCCCCGACGGCCCGTCTGTCACCAGGGCCTGCCTGGAATGCCACCCGGATGCCGCGGCCGAGGTCATGGCCACGGCCCATTGGAATTTCGCCGGCGACGAGGTCGAGGTGCCGGGGCACGACCAGCCCATGCGCATCGGCAAGCGCAACCTGATCAACAATTTCTGCATCGGCATCAGTTCCAACTGGCCGGCCTGCACCCAGTGTCATATCGGCTACGGCTGGGAAGACGAGACCTTCGACTTCACTGACCCGACCCGCGTCGACTGCCTGGTCTGCCACGACAACAGCGCGACCTACCTGAAGAAGGTCGAAGGCGCGGGGCTGCCGGATGAGAGCGTCGACCTGCTGGTTGCGGCCCGCAGCGTCGGACTACCGAAACGCCACAATTGCGGCGGCTGCCACTTCCAGGGCGGCGGCGAGAATGCGGTCAAGCACGGCGACCTGGACAACACCCTCCTGTTCCCGAGCGGGCGCATCGACGTGCACATGGGTCGGCACGACATGGTGTGCATCGACTGTCACGCCGGTGAGCGGCACCTGATGCCGGGGCGCGCCATTTCGGTGAGCGTGGACCGCGAGAATCGCCTGCACTGCACTGCCTGCCACGATGCGCAACCACATGCCGATCTGCGCCTGAATGCGCACATGGCGCGGGTGGCCTGCCAGGCCTGCCATATCCCCTATATGGCGGTGGACACGGGCACCAAGCTGACCTGGGACTGGTCGCAGGCCGGGCAGGACCTCGACATCACGAACAGCCACCAGTACTTGAAGATCAAGGGGCGGTTCACCTGGGCGAAGAAGGTCGAGCCCGAGTACTACTGGTACAACGAGCAGGCGACCCGCTATATCCTGGGCGACCGCATCGATCCGAGCCGTCCCACGGTACTGACCGGACCCCTGGGCGATCGCAATGACCCGACCGCCAAGCTTTGGCCCTTCAAGGTGCACCGCGGCAAGCAACCCTACGACGTCGTGAAGCAGTATTTCCTGATCCCGCACGTGCACGGCGACGAGGGGTTCTGGACCAAGTTCGACTGGCCCAGTGCGCTCAAGGTGGGCGCACAGCTGAGCGGCCTGCCGTACAGCGGCCAGTACGACTTCGCCCCGACCGAGATGTACCTGAAACTCACGCACATGATCACCACCGCCGACCAGGCCCTGCAATGCCGCGACTGCCACGGTGAGCGGGGGCGCCTCGACTGGTCGGCGCTCGGCTACGATAGCGACCCGCTGGGGCGCAAGACTGTCCCGCACGAACCGGTGTATCTGTTCGATGCGAATGGCGACCCGGTGACCGCCTCCGGGCTGCCACTGTCGACCGCCACCACCTGTGGCAGCTGCCACGAACTCGACGTCCCGGCCTTCGTGCAGACTCACGGCTATCACACGGACATCCACGAGCAGGCATTGCCGGCGGAGCGGCGGACTTTGCTCCAGGACGGCCCGCGGCTGGCCGTCGACGACGGCCAGCAAATGAACTGTTTCCTGTGTCACCTGGCGCAGCCCAACCACGCGGAACGGGCGCGCGCCATCGCCGCGGGGAGCCCGGAATGGTCGGTGACCGCGACCCTCGTCGGCACCGAGCTGGTTGAGCGCACGGCTGCTGGCTATGCGTGGAACA
>JBFZDU010000151.1:0-4749 GCA_041307205.1 Gammaproteobacteria bacterium
TGCGCACGCTGCCGCCGAAGCCGGGGAAGATGCCCAGCCGCACCTCGGGGAAGCCGAGGCGGGTCGCGGCATCGTCGCGCGCCACCCGGTAGCGACAGGCCAGGGCCAGTTCCAGGCCGCCGCCCAGGCAGTAGCCGTGGATCAGGGCGAGGGTCGGGAAGGCGAGGGACTCCAGGCGATCAAAGACCTCGTGCGCCCGCAGGATCTGCTCCTTGGCCTGGGCCGGCCGGGTCACCCGGGCGAAGGCCTTGACGTCGGCGCCGGCAATGAAGCCCGAGGGCTTGTCGGAGACGATCACCAGGGCGCGCGGGTGCGACTGGGCGACGTCGACCAGTTGTTGCTCGAATGCCGCCAGCGCCGCCGCGCTGAGCACGTTGGCGCCGCTGTCCGGGGTGTCGAAATGCAGCCAGGCGATGTCGTCGGCAGCGCGTTCGATGCGGAAGTACCTGTTCATGCCGATGCCTCCATCGCTGCGCTTTCCACCAACATGGCGCCGCCCTGGCCGCCACCGATGCACAGGCTGGCAATGCCGCGCCGCCCGCCGCTGCGCCGCAGCACCTTGAGCAGGTGCAGCAGGATGCGGGCGCCGCTGGCACCGACCGGGTGCCCCAGGCTGATCCCGCCGCCGTCGCGGTTGAGTCGCTCCTCGGGGATGGGAGCGAACGGCTCGGCCCGGCCCAGCGCAGCGCGGCAATAGTCCGCGTCCTGCCAGGCGGCGAGGCAGGCCAGCACCTGCGCGGCGAAGGCCTCGTTGATCTCCCAGGCGTCGATGTCGCTGCTCTGCAGCCCCTGCCGGTCGAGCAACGGCGCCATGGCATGCACCGGTCCCAGACCCATGCGCGCGGGGTCGACGCCGGCCCAGTGCGCGTCCAGGATGCGGCCGAGCACCGGCAGGCCGAGTTCCGCCACCGCCGCTTCGGACCCGAGCAGCAGCACGGCCGCGCCATCGCTGACCTGGGCGCTGTTGCCGGCGGTGACCCGGCCGACCGGGCGATCGAACACGGGCTTGAGCCTGGCGAGCTGTTCCAGCGTGCTGTCGGGGCGCAGACCGTCGTCGTGTTCGTAGACCTGGCCGGCGGTGTCGTAGAGCGGTTCGATCTCGCCGAGCCAGCCCTGCGCCCGGGCGGTGGCCAGACGCTGGTGACTGCGCACGGCATAGGCGTCCATGGCCGCGCGGTCGATCCCGAAGTCCGCGGCCAGCTGTTCAGCCGTCTGGCCCATGGACAGCCCGACCACCGGGTCGGTGAGCCCGCGCAGCAGCCCCAGCACCGGCACCAGGTGGGCCGGCCGCAATTGCAGCAAGGTGCGGCCGCGGGCCGGCAGCGAGCGCGCCCGGTTCCAGGCCGCCAGCCAGGCGACCATGCGGGCGTTGAGCAGCACCGGGTGATGGCTCATGGCCTCGGTGCCGCCGGCCAATACCAGGTCGGCGCGCCCGGTGGCGATGTCGAGCGCGGCGTTCTCCAGGGCCTGCATGCCCGAGGCGCAGTTGCGCTGCACGGTGAAGGCCGGGACGCGCTCGCCGCAGCCCAGGCGCAGCGCCACGACGCGGGCGATGTTGGCCTCGTCCGGCCCCGCGGACACGCAGCCGAGGATCACCTGCTCGAGGCGTTGCGGGTCCAGGCCCAGGCGCGTCAGCAGCGCCCGACCGGCGCTGTGGGCGAGGTCGGAGGCGCGGAACGGCCCGGGTCCGCCGCGCACCTTGAGAAAGGGCGTGCGCGCACCCTCGATCACGTACACCGGTCGCCCGGCGATGGCACTGCGAGGCCTCATCTCTCCTCCTCGGGCGGGTCTCCGCCCTCGCTCCTTCACAGCACGTGGATGGTCGCCGTCGCCGCTTGCTGCGGCGCTGCCGGTTCGCGCAGGAACTGCCGGCCATAGCCGGCGAAGGCATCGACCTCGACCACCTCGCGGCGCAGTTCGCGCATGCGCTGCAGCGCCGCCAGTTGGTCGGTGTCTATGATCCCGGCCGCCAGTGCCTGCTCGGCCTGGGCCGGCAGATCGCGGCCGCCGATCAAGCCGGCGCGGCGTGCGGCGCGCAGGGTCTGCTCGATCGGCGCCACCTTGGCCGCGTGCCGGAAGGCCCGTTCGATCTGGCCCTCGCGCCAGCGCGGGTCCGCGGTCAGAAAGATGCCGGCGGTCAGCCGCTCGCGGGTCGCCGATGGCGCCAGCAGCAGCTGCGCCGCGGCGCGCCCCATGCGGTCGTCGGCCTCGGTGTAGGGTGCGCCAGTCGGGAACACGATCAGGCGCAACAGCCAGGCGAGCGGCCGGAACGGCAGGTTGCGCAGCAGCAGGCGCAGGCTCTCCTGCATGCGATAAAAAGACTCGGCACAGGCCCAGCGCAGCAGCGGCAGGTCGGCCTCGGGCCGGCCGTCGTCCTCGAAGCGCTTGAGCACGGCCGAGGTGAGATACATCTCGCTCAGCACGTCGCCGAGCCGGGCCGACAGGCGCTCCTTGCGCTTGAGGGCACCGCCCAGGGTCATCATGGCGGCATCGGCGCACAGCGCGAAGGCGGCGCTGATCCAGTTCAGCTGCTGGAAGTAGCGGCGCGTCGGCCCGGCGACCGGCGCGCGCGACCAGCGACCGCGGGTCAGGCCGAGGAACAGGCTGCGCGCGAGGTTCGACAGCAGGAAGCCGAGGTGACCGAGCAGCGCCTGATCGAAGTCGGCCAGGGCCTTGCGCGGGTCGGCCTCTTCGACCGCGGCGATCTCCTTGAGCAGCCAGGGATGGCAGCGGATGGCGCCCTGGCCGAAGATGATCATGCTGCGGGTGAGGATGTTCGCGCCCTCCACCGTGATGGCGATGGGGATGCCCTGGTAGGCGCGGCCGATCAGGTTGCGCGGGCCCAGGCAGATGCCGCTGCCGCCCTGGATGTCCATGGCATCGTTGAGCACGCGGCGGTAGCGCTCGGTGAGGTGATACTTGACCACGGCGGACAGCACCGAGGGCTTCTCGCCCAGGTCCAGCCCGGTCAGGGTCAGGATGCGCGCCGCGTCCATCTGGTAGGTGAGCCCGGCGATGCGCCCGAGCGGCTCCTGGATGCCCTCGAACTGGCCGATGGCCGTGTTGAACTGGCGACGGATCGCCGCATAGGCGCCGGTGTAGCGACTGGCGACCTTGGCGGCGCCGACGCTCAAGGCCGGCAGCGAGATGCCGCGGCCCTCGGCCAGGCATTCCACCAGCATGCGCCAGCCGTGGCCGATACAGGCGCGGCCGCCGACCAGCTGTTCGAGCGGCACGAACACCTCGACCCCGCGGTTGGGGCCGTTCTGGAACGGGATATCGAGCGTCACGTGGCGTTCGCCGATCTCGACCCCGGGCGTGGCGCGCGGCACCAGTGCGACCGTGATCCCAAGATCGTCCTGGGCCCCCAGCAGGTGCTCGGGATCGAGTAAGCGGAAGGCCAGACCGATCAGTGTGGCGATCGGCCCGAGCGTTATATAGCGCTTCTCCCAGTTCAGGCGCACGCCCAGCACGCGTTCGCCGCGCCAGTCGCCGTAAGCGACCACGCCGGTATCCGGGATGGCGCCCGCGTCACTGCCGGCATCCGGCCCGGTGAGGGCAAAGCAGGGGATCTCGTCGCCGCGCGCCAGCCGCGGCAGGTAGTGGCGTTTCTGCTCCGGGGTGCCGTAGTGCAACAGCAGCTTGCCCGGCCCCAGCGAGTTGGGGACCATCACGGTCACCGCACCCGTGATGCCGCGGCTCGCCAGCTTCATCACCACTTGCGAGTGCGCCAGCGCCGAAAAACCCAGGCCGCCGTATTCCTTGGGGATGATCAGCCCGAAGAAGCGATGGCGCCGGATGTGCGCCCAGGCCTGGGGTGGCAAGTCCTGATCCTGGTGGGTGATGCGCCAGTCGTCGAGCAGCCGGCAGAGGATTTCCACCGGGCCGTCGAGATAGGCCTGTTCCTCGGCGCTCAGGCGCGGACGCGGCAGCCGCAGCAGCCGTTCCCAATCGGGCCGCCCCGAGAACAGCTCGGCGTCCCACCACACCGAACCGGCCTCCAACGCCTGGCGCTCGGTCGTCGACAGCGGCGGCATGACGCGGCGGAACTGGCGCAGCAAGGGCTGGGTCAGGTAACGCCGGCGCAGCCCGGGCAGGGCGAGCGGGGTCAGTGCGAGCGCGGCCAGCGCAAACCACAGCAGGTCCGCGTACCAGGGGGCGTCCAGCAGCAGGATCAGGGCCGCGACCACGCCGCCGGCCGCGGCCATCCACAGCGCGGCGCCGGCGCCCTGGTAGGCCAGCGCCCAGAGCGTCGCCAGGGCCAGCAGAGCGACGCCGGCGGTCATGGCGCATTCCTCCGCTGGCGGAAGAAACTGAAACCGCCGCCCGCCAGGCGGTGCACCGGCGCGGCACTCGCAACGGCCGGCGTCACCGCCAGCGCTGGCGCGGTTACGGCAAGCGGCACCGGCAGGGGCTCGGGCGTGGCCGGGGTTGGCGTGGTGTCCGGCGGTTCGTCGTTGTGGACTATGTCGTCGAGGTTCCAGGGCAGGCGGCGGTACAGACCGATGTCGGCCATGCCCAGGAACGGGTATTTGATGATGTTGAAGTAGGGCGAATAGTCGAAATCGCGCGGCGCAAACAGCTTCGGATTGCGTTTGAAGAAGCGCACGCTGCCGTCGTCGCCGCGGTCGATGAACGGCAGGATCGGAAAGTCCACCGCATTGAAGGCCTCGGCCAGCAGGGTCGAGCAGACGGTGCGGGTCGGCGCCCCGGCATTGTGCTGGAACAGGCTGGAACGCCAGCGCCGCG
>JBFZDU010000152.1:0-9530 GCA_041307205.1 Gammaproteobacteria bacterium
TCCTGGGTGACCACCGGCAGGTCCGTAAAGTAATTGCGGTCCTTTTCTTCATCGTCCGGAGCGGCCTGGGGCGCGGCTGTGGGCGCCTGCGCCTGCGGCGCCTCGCCCCAGGCCCAGCCCGCGGCCCCGAGGACGAAACCCAACACCACCATAACGTCTCTCAGTATCCGCATGGTTCAACCTCCCGCCTTTTCCTGCCGGGCCGCCGCCAGGGCGTCGACCTGCTCGATAATGCGCGCGGCGCTGGGGAAGCCGAAGAAGCGGCTCCACTGCCCGGTGCGCCCGTCCCCGACCAGTACCATGGCGGGGTGTTCCTCGAAATTCGGACTGTAGGCCCCGAGCCCATTCAGCACCTGGTCCATGCTCGGCTTGGGACCGGTCAGCCAGGTCCAGCCCGGGCGCGCGCCGTACTTGGCGGCGTAGGCCTTGAGCCGCTGCGGGTTGTCGCGGATCGGGTCCACGGTAAGGGACAACAGCACCACCTCGGTCCCGAGCCGGTCGCCGAGCCGGTCCTGGACCTGGGTCAGGATGGCGGAGAGCACCGGGCACACCGTGGTACAGGTGGTGTAGATGAAGTCCATCACCACAATCCGGTCGCCGATCATGTCGCTGACGAACCGCACCGGGCGGCCGTCCTGGTCCAGCAGCTCGAGGTCCGCCAGCTCAAGGTCGGCGGCTTTGGGTGGCTCGGCCGGGGCGTTCAGCATGGCCTTGTGCTGGGCATGTGGGTCGGCGGCACCGTCCGCGGTGCCACTGGCCGCACCACACTTGCCGGCACCGCATTTGCCGGCGCCGCACTTGCCGGTCGGCTCAGGTGCCTGGCCAGTCTCGGCCGCCACCAGATAGCCCGGCGCTGCCGCCAGGGCCAGCGCAGCGGTCAACAACGCTGTCGATAGGGTCTTGCTCATCGGTTCTATCCTCCTGTTACTAACGCCCCGCGCGCGGGGGCGCGCAATCAAGGTCCAGTCGCGGCAAACCGTCGCGCGGCTCGGTGTCGGGCCGGGGACGGCCCTGCTACAGGCCGCGATCCTGGCGTTGCTGGCGGCCAAGAATGCCCGGCGGGCTAGCGCAGATCCAGCCAGGGCCCGACCGGCCGCTGGTCCTTGGCCTTGAGGTCGACCACCATCAAGTGGGCGCCGCGCGCCCCCACCCGGCGGGTCGGGCCATAGGTCAGCGGCGGCGTTAAACCCGTCTGGAACTCGTACAAGCCCTCGATCGCCTGTTCGAGGCGATCCCGGCTCAATTCGCGACCGGCGCGCTTCAAGCCCTCGACCAGCAGCTTGCCCGCGGCCAGGGCCGCCACCTGGCTCTGGATGTGATCCGGGGGCAGGGCGTGCCGCTCCACTAACGCCTGGTACTCGGTCCGGCCCGCGTCGCTGATATCCTGCGGCAGCGTCGGGTAGGCGAGATAGATGCGTCCGTCGAAACCGGCCGGGGCGTCGTACAAAGCACGGTAGGCGAAAGTCCCCAGCAGGTAGACCTCGGGCGTGAACTGCCGTTCCGCCAGCGCGGCGAGCAGGTCACTGAGGTCGGCCTGCCCGCCAAAGAACAGCAGCGCGCCGGTCCCGGCCTGCGCCAGGGTGTCGGCCAGCTCGGCGGCCGCCAGGCCGCCGGGCGGGTAGCTGTGCACCACGGGCGCGGCCGCACCCCGGCTCCCCAATTGGTCGCGCACCGCCGCCACCAGGCGGTCGGTCTGCACGCCCGTGGGGCCGACCAGGGCCAGCGATGGCGCCTGCTCGCCACCCTGCCGCAGCGCCCGCTCCGCCAGTGCGCGCGCCTGCTCCGACAGCCCCGAGAAGATGTAAAAGGCCCCGGTGTTGAGGATCTCGTCGCCGGGATCCAGGGTGAAGGGGCCGACCAGCGGTACCAGGTCCTCGCGCAGCAGCTGCAGGACAGGCTCGTCCAGCCCCACCGTGTAGGGACCGACCAGGGCGAACACGCCTTCCTGCTGCAGCGCCAACCGCAGGTTATTCAGCGTCTCGGTGGCGTCCGCGCCATAGGGGACGACCAGCAGGTCGAGCTGGCGCTGGAAGATGCCGCCCTGCGCGTTGAGATCCTGGAAGTAACCGTGCAGCACCTGGGCCATCGCCTGGCCGGTCTCGGCCTGGGGTCCCCGCAGCGGCAGCAGGGTGGCCACCTGCAGGCGGTCAGTCGCCACCCCCGGGTCCAGGTCGTGTTCGAGACGCTCCAGATAGGCGATCAGGTCGGCCATGTCGTCCTGGGTCATGGCGTAGATCGGCATCGACGCATCGACCCGGTTGCCGGCGGGATCGAGGCCGGTGCGGATCAGCTGGTCGACGCTGGCGGCGTCGAAGGCCGGGTGCTTGCGCCCATCGGGGTGCACGTGGCCGTAGCTCTTGGTGAGCTCGCTCCAGCGGATGTCGGGCGGGATGACGCCCCCCTCGGGCCGCCCCCGCCCGTCGCGGCCATGGCAGCTGGCACAGGGCACGGCACTCGCCGGCAGGGCCACGGCCTCGCTACCGACTTTGGCAATGACCTCGAAGCCGTGGGAACTGGTGCCCGTGCGATAGATCTGCCGGCCGCGGGCCTCAGCGGCGCTGAGGCCTTCCCCCTCGCCTGCCGCTAGCGCGCCTTCGCCGAACAACAGCAGACCCAGTGCGGCGGCCGCCAACCACATACCCTGAACAGGACTTCTCACAAACACCTCGATTCGGCGCCGTGTCGGCACCGCGCAACGGACCCGGGCGAAAGCCCGGGCGCGATCCATCCGGCCAGCCCCGGCATCACAACGGGATCAGAATCTTGACGTCCGCCGCGGCGCGCAGCCGAGTATGCTCCTCGGTCACTGCCTGCTCCTGCCGTTCCTCCCGGACATGCTCGCGCAGCTGGTCTCGAACCTCGTCCAGCGGCAGCAGGCGTGCCGGCTTGCGTTCCTCCAGGCGCAGGATGTGCAGGCCGAACGGGGTCTCCACCACGTCGGAGATTTCGCCGGGCTGCAGCGCGAAGGCCACCGCTTCGAAGGCCGGGACCATCTGGCCGCGGTGGAAGAAGCCGACGTCGCCGCCGGCAGCGGCGGTCGAGTCTTCGGAATGAATGCGTGCCAGTTCGGCAAAGTCCGAGCCGCCGCGGGCCTGCTCCAGGATAGGGGCCATCTTCGCCCGCAACGCGGCGCGGTCGTCCGGCGTGCCCAGCGGCTTCCAGGTGAGCAGGATGTGCCGCACCCGCACCTGCTCGGGCAGGGTGAGCCGGTGCTCGTTGTCGCGGTAGTAGGTCCCCAGGTCTGCGTCGCTCACGTCGGCAACCGCCTCGCGGATCTGGTCCAGATACCGCTTGGCGGCGATCAGCCGGCGCACGTGATCCGTGAAGGTCGTTTCGGTGAAGCCCTCGGTCTCGAGCCGGGAATTGAAGCTCTCCGGCGTCTTGAACACCTCGCGCAGCGCCTGGATCTCCGTCGCCACGTCCTCGTCGGCGACCACGATGCCCTGCGCCTCGGCCGCCTGCGCCACCAGTTCCTGCTCGATCAACAGGTCCATGGCCTCGCGGCGCAACCGCTTGAACAATTCCAACTGGTCGCCGCGTGCGCCGGCGGCGACGCCCTTGGACCGCTGGTACTCCTGGTAGAAGCCATTGAAGCGCTGGTAGCTGAGATCCTGCCCGTTCACCCGCGCGGCATTGCCGGGATGGCTGCCCTGGGCCTGCGCGGCCCCGCACAGCAGCAGCAAACCGGCTAGGGCCCAGCCGAGGATCGGCGGCGCGGTCATTGTTTGCCGCCCGCGGCCGGCGCCTGGACCTGCGCCGGCATGCCCATTAGGCTGGCGAAGGGCAGGTCGGAATAGCCCAGCTTCTCGGACTGCGAGCCGACGAACACATAGTAGGTCGTCACCTGCGAGAGCTTGACCTCAGCCTCGTAGCGGCCGTCGCCCAGGGACGTCGCCGGCACCACGGTGCGGCCGCCGCCGGACGCCGTGTAGTACAGCACGGTGACGTCGGGGATGTCGCTGCGCGGCAGGCCATTGACCGGGTCGGTGAGCCGGAACTGCACCTTGGTGCTCTCGCCCACCGGTATCTGGCGCTTCGCCAGCTGGTACTCGATGCCCATCTTCGCCTTGGTCAGCCGCACCTCGGGGTTGGGCTCGACCGAGGCGGTGAAGCAATGCAGGAAGCGCGGGGTGTCCATCATGAAGGCCACGTCGTAAATGCCCTCGATCGGGATCTTGACCCGCCCGGCATAGACGCCGGGCTCGCGCTCGGCGAGACTGCGGTCGACGATCTCGATGGCGCGCGCCTCGTGCCCGTAGTTGCGGAACGCACCCATCGGGGCCGTCATGCCCTCCATGTAGTAATACACCGTGCCTTCGGCCTGGTTGACCACGTAGGAGGCGGCCTCCTTCGCCGAGGGAATGATGCTGTCGGCGATGCTGATCTCGGCGGCGCGCCCGGGCGCACCCTGACCAGCCGGGAAATATTGCACCGGCGGGGTGCCGGCTTCCGCCATGGCGGGCACCGCGATCAGCGCCACCTGCTCCGAGCCCAGCGAGCGGATGTAGGCGTACTGGCGCGTGAAGTTCACCTGGTACGGCTTGCTGCCGACCTTCACGGTGTGCGCCAGGCGATTGTCGGCCGCGTCGATGATGACGACCTTGTCCTGTACCGGGTTGACCACCACCCCCCAGCGGCCGTCCTGCGAGAACCGCATCGGCCCCAGGCCCGGCTCGGCCTCCAGGCGGCTGCGCACCTCGAGCTTCTCGGAATCCAGCACGGTGATGGTGCCGGCCTTGCCGTCGGCCACGTACACGGCCTTGCTCAGGGGTGAATAGCCCATCGCGATGGGCACAGGGCCGGTCTCTATGTCCTTGATCTTCTTGAGCGTCTGTACGTCGATCACCGACACCGTGCCACCATCGCGGTTGGTCACGAAGGCGTAGCGGTCGTCTTCCGAGAAGGCGATCTCGTGATGGCCCGGCCCGGTGGGGATGAAGGCGACGCGGGTCCGCTCCTGAATGTCGATCACGGTGACCCCGCTCTCCTCCGGCTTGCGCGCGTTGTTGCCGACCCACAGGTAGCGCTCGTCGCCCTGCAGCTCGGCGCGGGTCGGGTTCTCGCCCGCGTCTACGTTCGCCGTGACCTTGAACTGGTCGGTGTCGATCAGCGCGACCTGGTTGGCCAGGGGCATGGTCACGAACAAACGTTTCTGGTCCGAGGTCTTGGCCCAATCGCCGCCCGGCCGCTCCAGGTTGATCTGAGCGAACAGGTTGGTGATGCCGGTGACGCCGACGGCGGGGTCGATCACCGAGATCGAGGCGTCGCGGTTCAGCACCAGCAGGAAGTGGTCGTTGAGGTTGATCATCGGGCGTACGCCGACGATGCCCTTGAGATAGGTCTCGACCCGTTGGCGGCAGGTCAGGGGCCGGCTGCCCTTGGCCTCCCAGGCCTCACCCAGGTCCATCCAGGCCGCCGGGTAACGGCCCTTCACCGGTTCCCCGGTGCTGGCATCGGTGATGCGGAAGGTGACGTCGGCCCAGTCCGCGGCTATGACCTTACCCGTACCGGACGTCGGCGTCACCGAAAAGTCGACCACCACGCCCTCGCGGGTGATGCGGTTGGACTCCTCGGCGGCGGCCGCCTGAGCAGCCTCCTCGACCGGGGCGGCAGCGGGTTCCTTGGCCGGCTCGGCGGCACCTGCCGGAGCGGCGAGCGCCCACAGGGCCAGCAACAGTGCGGCGGCCCCCAGGGCCGGACGGCGGAGCCTGAAAACTCGATCTGACACGACTGAAACCTCCTCGTTCTTATGTTTGGTGGCGCCTGAGCGCTCCAGATGGCGGCCGCCACGTGCTGCGGTCTGACCTGCCCCGGCGCCAAGTGCGGTAGATCGTCGATGGGCTTGACCTGGGCTTCCCTAAGGTTTTGTTCTGTTCAATGACCCAAGGACGCCGGGAAAAGTTCAGGCCGGCGGCAGATTCGGGCCCGATATGATAACGCATTGTGCCTTGGCGGTGGCGGTCCGCCAGAAAAGCTGTTAACGACCTTCCTAAGCCGCCGGCCCTGGCGCACCAACTAAAAGGGGCGCCGCAGCGCCCCTCGATCCGACCCTCGGTAAACGGGGAATCAGTTGACTTTCGGATCCAGTTCGCCCTTGGCATAACGCGCGGTCATAGCGTCCAGGGACAGGGCCTTGATCTTGCTGGCATTGCCGGCGGTGCCGAAGGCCTCATAGCGGTCCTTGCAGATATCCTTCATGGCCTTGGTGGCGGCGATGAAGTACTTGCGCGGGTCGAACTCCTTGGGGTTGTCCGCCAAGAACTTGCGGATGGCGCCGGTGGAGGACATGCGCAGGTCGGTGTCGATATTGACCTTGCGCACGCCGTGCTTGATGCCCTCGACGATCTCCTCGACCGGCACGCCGTAGGTCTCGCCCATGTTGCCGCCGTACTGGTTGATGATGGCCAGCCAGTCCTGCGGCACCGAGGAGGAGCCGTGCATCACCAGGTGGGTGGTGGGAATGCGGGCATGGATCTCCTTGACGCGCTCGATGGCGAGGATGTCGCCGGTGGGCGGCCGGGTGAACTTGTAGGCGCCGTGGGAGGTGCCGATGGCGATGGCCAGGGCGTCCACGCCGGTCTTCTTGACGAAGTCGGCGGCCTCCTCGGGGTCGGTCAGCAGCTGGCTGTGATCCAGCGTGCCCTCCGCGCCGATGCCGTCCTCTTCGCCGGCCATGCCGGTCTCGAGCGAGCCCAGGCAGCCCAGTTCGCCTTCCACGGACACGCCGCAGGCGTGCGCCATCTCCACCACGCGGCGGGTAACGTCGACGTTGTATTCGTAAGAAGTCGGGGTCTTGCCATCCTCGCCCAGCGAGCCGTCCATCATCACCGAGCTGAAGCCCAGCTGGATGGAGCGTTGGCAGACCGCTGCGGAGGTGCCGTGGTCCTGGTGCATGCACACCGGGATGTGCGGCCACTCTTCGATAGCGGCCAGGATCAGGTGGCGCAGGAACGGCGCGCCGGCGTATTTACGCGCACCGGCGGAGGCCTGCACGATCACCGGGGAATCGGTCTCGTCGGCGGCCTCCATGATGGCGCGCATCTGTTCGAGGTTGTTCACGTTGAATGCGGGCACGCCGTAGCCGTGTTCGGCGGCGTGGTCCAGCATCTGGCGCAGGGAAATCAGTGCCATGGTTCTCTCCTTACGTTTAGCGTACAGGGACGGTAGCTTTGCGGTGTCGGACCCGGCTGCATCAATCGGGCAGGATGTGTTCGCCCACCCGCAGGATCTTCATCACGTTGGTGCCGCCGGACTGGCCGGTCAGATCACCCTTGGTGATGATCACCAGGTCATCGTCGCGCACGGCACCACGCCGTTGCAGTTCTTCCACGATCTCGACGTTGGCCTGCACGGTGTCTACCCCGGTGACGTCGAAGCTCACTGGGTAAACCCCGCGGAATAACGTGACTTTTCTACGCGTCGCCACATGGGGCGTCAAGGCGTAGATGGGAATACCCGAGGAAATGCGCGACATCCACTTCGGGGTGGAACCCGACTCGGTCAGCGCCGCGATGGCGCTCACCCCCAGGTGATTGGCGGTGTACATGGTGGACATGGCGATGGCCTCGTCGACGCGGCCGAACACCGAGTGCAGGCGGTGGTCGGAGGTGCGCGTCTCGGTCTGCTTCTCGGCCTCCTTGCAGACCCGATCCATGGCCGCCACGACCTTGGCCGGGTAGGCGCCCGCCGCGGTTTCGGCCGACAGCATGACCGCGTCGGTGCCGTCGATCACGGCGTTGGCCACGTCGAACACCTCGGCGCGGGTCGGGATCGGGCTCTCGATCATGGACTGCATCATCTGGGTGGCGGTAATCACCACGCAGTTCATGGCGCGCGCCAGCTTGATCAGGCGCTTCTGCACCGCGGGCAGCTCGGCATCGCCGATCTCCACCCCCAGGTCGCCGCGCGCCACCATGATCACGTCAGAGGCATCGACGATCTCCTCGATGCAATCCAGGGCCTCGGCGCGCTCGATCTTGGAAACTATGCCACCCTGGCCGCCGGCCTCGCGCAGCAGGCGGCGGGCCTCCTGCACGTCGGCCGCGCTGCGCACGAACGACACGGCCAGGTAATCCGCCTCGATGCTCGCGGCAAAGCGGATGTCGTCGCGGTCCTTGTCGGTCAGCGCCGGGGCGGACAGACCACCGCCCTGCTTGTTGATGCCCTTGTTGTTGGACAGCTTGCCGCCGACGCAGACCTTGCAGCGCACCGCGTGGCCCTGCACCTCGTCGACCCATAGCACGATATGGCCGTCGTCAAGCAGTAGAGTATCGCCGCGGGCGACCTCCTCGTGCAGGGTCGGGTAGGTCACGCCGACGCGCTCGCGGTCACCGTCATTCAGCCCGCAGTCGGTGTCCAGGACGAACAGCTCGCCCTGGACCAGATCGACCGCGCCCTCGCGGAACTTGCCGATGCGGATCTTGGGACCCTGCAGGTCGGCGAGTACCCCGACCTGCCGGCCGCTGGCGCGGGCGCGGTTGCGCACCCAGTCGGCGCGCTGGGCGTGATCGGCGTGCGTGCCGTGCGACATGTTCAGCCGCACCACGTCAACGCCGGCGGCGATCACTTCGTCCAGCACCTTGGGGTCGTCGGTGGCCGGCCCCAGGGTTGCGACAATCTTGGTGCGTCGGAGCATGGTGGGTCAGCGTCCAGCGACCAGTCGCCAGCCCCCAGAACTGCCCCGATCAGACTGGCGGCCGGTGGCTGGGCGCTGGCGGCTCATTAGCGCTTCGCCCGCTCTTCCAACATGGCCACGGCCGGGAGCGTCTTGCCCTCGAGGTATTCGAGGAAGGCACCGCCGGCGGTGGAGATGTAGGAGACCCGGTCATAGATGTTGTACTTCTGGATGGCCGCTATGGTGTCGCCGCCGCCAGCCAGGCTGAAACCCGCGGCCTCGGCGATCGCCATGGACACGGTCTTGGTGCCGGCACCGAACTGGTCGAACTCGAACACGCCCAGCGGCCCGTTCCACACGATGGTGCCCGCCTTCTTGATGATCTCCACCAGTTCCTGGGCGGACTTGGGGCCGATGTCGAAGATCATATCGTCGTCAGCAACCTGGTCGGCGTTCTTCAGCACCGCCGGCTCGTTCTCGTCGAACTTCTTGCCGCACACCACGTCGACCGCAATCGGGATGCTGGCGCCGCGGGCCTGCATCTTCTTCATCAACGCCTGCGCGGTCGGGACCAGGTCGGCCTCACACAACGACTTGCCAACGTTGTGGCCGGCCGCCTTGAGGAAGGTATTGGCAATACCGCCGCCAACCACCAGCTGGTCGACTTTTTCGGACAGGGCTTCGAGCACGGTCAGCTTGGTGGAAACCTTGGAGCCACCGACTATGGCGACCATGGGACGTGCCGGGTTGGCGAGCGCCTTGGCCAGCGCATCCAGCTCCTCGGCCAGCAGCAGGCCGGCACAGGCGACCGGGGCGAACTTGCCGACGCCGTGGGTCGAGGCCTGGGCCCGGTGCGCGGTGCCGAAGGCGTCCATCACCAACACGTCGCACAGAGCGGCGTATTGCCTGGCCAGCT
>JBFZDU010000153.1:0-3315 GCA_041307205.1 Gammaproteobacteria bacterium
ACCGCCTCCTGCAGGTGGGCATGGACCCTGTCGCCGGGACATTGCAGCAGGCCCTCCACACGCTGCCCCAGGATCTGTCGGGCGCTGACCGCGAACAACATCTCGGCGGCGGGGTTCAGGTAGCGAACACGCAGACCGCCGTCCAGCAGCAACACGGCGGTGCCCATGTGGTCCAGGACGCTTCGCTCCACAGGGGTCGAGAATTCGGGTAATGCGCTCATTGCCCGATTCTCTTCGCAAGTTTCAAGCCAGACATGCAGGTGCTCCGGAAAGCGATCCGGAAGCCCATATCCGTTAGGAATCAGCAGATCAGACCGGCGGTCGTCATTAGGATCGCCGCGCCATTGCACCATATTGGGGCGTCAGGGTGAATACTTTGGCGCAAATGCCGGGTTGGTGCGCCCCGGTGTAGTGGAGATTCCCGTTCCGCTCGGCCTGTAATCCCCTGTCAAGTCAGGATTGGTCCGACCGGGTGTGGGGGTGGGCGCCTGGAAGTCCGGGTCGAAAGGGCGCTGCGTGTCGGTGCCGTTGTCGTCGGTGCCGTTGTCGTCGGTGCCGTTGTCATCTGTGCCGTTGTCGGGCGACGTTTTTGCGCTTTCCAGTAACGAGGGTCGGCGCAATGTAAAGATGACCGTATCGGAACTCAGCAGAACCCGCTGCGCAGCGTCGATGACGCTGGCCTGCAGCGTATGGCTGCCGCGATCCAGTTCATTCAGGGTGAAACTGGTGCCCTTGGCCGGCGGTTCCACGCGTTGCCCATCCAACACGAACAGGATGGCATGATTCTCCCCCAGGTCCGGTTCGATCTCTAACTGCACCGTGACTGTGCCCTGGGCGCTGCGCACCGTATCGTTCTGCGCCGGGGAGACGATCGCCAGTCGCTCGTATCGGCTCGGGCTTGCGGCGACGGCGGCATCGGGAACATCGCCACCCTGAGCGGCCGGGGGCGCCGCGAGCGGGCGCGGCGCATAACGTGAATAGTCGGGCAGGTCGACCGGCTGCGCACCCTCTAGCGGCGGCGTGTCACCGTAGTGCACGTTTCCTTGGCCATCCACCCATTTGTAGACGGCGGCCTGGACCGGTAAGACGAGCAGCAATCCCAGCACGAGTCGCATCATCATGGACCCAGCATAGAACAGCCCGCGCCCGGCGCCAACGCCACTGGTCGGTCCGTTGTTGCCGGCTGGCCGGCAACCGACAAAAGAACGCCCCTTGCGGGGCGTTCAGCGCACAGCTTACCGAAACGTTGTTCTAGAGGCTGTAGTAAAGATCGAACTCGACCGGGTGCGTGGTCATACGCAACGTGGTGACTTCGTCCATCTTCAGTTTGATGTAACCGTCGATCAGATCGTTGGTAAAGACGCCGCCGGCGGTGAGGAATTCGCGATCCTTGTCCAGGTAATCCAGGGCCATGTCGAGGGCATGGCAGACCGTCGGGATACCGGCCGCCTCTTCCGGTTCCAGGTCGTACAAATCCTTGTCCATCGGGTCGCCCGGATGAATCTTGTTCTGGATGCCATCCAACCCGGCCATCATCATGGCGGCGAACGCCAGATAGGGGTTGGCCATCGGATCGGGGAAACGCACCTCGATGCGACGTCCTTTCGGGCTGGCCACCCACGGAATGCGAATCGACGCGGACCGGTTGCGCGCCGAGTATGCAAGCATCACCGGCGCTTCGAAGCCCGGCACCAGGCGCTTGTAAGAGTTGGTGCTGGGATTGGTAATGGCGTTCAGGGCGCGGGCATGCTTGATGATGCCGCCGATGTAGTACAGCGCCGTCTCAGACAGACCGCCGTACTGGTCGCCGGCAAAGAGGTTCTTGCCGTCCTTCGCCAGCGACTGGTGCACGTGCATGCCCGAACCGTTGTCACCGACCATCGGCTTGGGCATGAAGGTGGCGCTCTTGCCGTAGGCGTGCGCCACGTTCCAGATCGCGTATTTCATGATCTGGTTCCAGTCGGCACGCTTGGTCAGGGTAGTGAACTTGGTGCCGATCTCGCATTGGCCGGCGGTGGCCACCTCGTGGTGATGCACCTCGACCTCGACGCCCATCTCCTCCATGGCCAGGCACATGGCGGCACGGATGTCGTTCAGGGAGTCAACCGGCGGCACCGGGAAGTAGCCACCCTTGACGCTGGGGCGATGGCCCATGTTGCCGTCCGGGTAGACGCGCTCGGAGTTCCACTCGGCCTCTTCGGAGTCGATCTTGACCGAGCAGCCGCTCATGTCGATGCTCCAGCGGACATCATCCAGAATGAAGAACTCCGGCTCCGGGCCGAAGTAGGCAGTATCGGCAATCCCGGTCGATTTCAGGTAGGCCTCGGCGCGTTTGGCGAGCGAGCGCGGGTCACGCTCGTAACCCTCCATGGTGGAGGGCTCAAGGATGTCACAGCGGATGTTTACTGTCGCCTCGTCGGTGAAGGGATCGAGGATCGCCGTCTCCGGATCAGGCATCAGCACCATGTCCGACTCGTTGATGCCTTTCCAACCGGCGATCGACGAACCGTCGAACATCTTGCCGTCGGTGAACATGTCGTCATCGACTGCGTGCGCCGGCATGGACAGGTGCTGCTCTTTGCCGCGGGTGTCGGTGAAACGCAGATCAACGAACTTCACGTCGTTGTCCTTGAGCAGCTTGAAGACGTCTTTTGCGGACATTCAGTAATCTCCAGTTTTCAGTGCGGAAGTGCTGCGCTGACAGGGCAGCGGTTGCGATATCGATGGCCTCGGACCGAGGGCATGCGCGCCACTGGCGACGTTAGCGTTTCACCCGGATGAGCATGAACCGTGCCACCGTATTTCAGACCCAGTATGGGCGCCCGGCACACTGCCCCGCGACGGCGCCAAGCGCCAGCCGGTACGGGGATTTTGGCTGGCCTGAAGGGCCTGCAAGCGTACCTGGATCGGGCTCATATGCCATCACACAGGCGAAGCGACTTAGCGGCGAAGCACCATAATGGTGCGCATGATAGGCGAATACCAAACACATGCACTTCTTTGGTGCTAACCATAAAATACGCGCACCTTTCCGTAATAGCGCAGCGGCCGCAACGCCCGCTCCAGCTCTGCCTTGAGCGCCGCCGCCTCGGAGCGACCGGGGTAGCAGTCGAGGGGCAACACCACATCGATACTTATCCGTCCTGACAGGTAGTGCAGCAATACCCGCTCGGCCTGGGCGAAACACTGGGTGCCCGACCAAGCCGCGCGCAAGTCACGCAGGGCCTCGTCGCGTAAGGGTAGACCGACACAAGACGGGGCGTCTTCGTCGTCTTCTGGGTCGACATGCACCGTGACGTCGCTGATTTCGTCCAC
>JBFZDU010000154.1:0-9120 GCA_041307205.1 Gammaproteobacteria bacterium
GCGGTGCGCACCTGCGGCGTATCCGCCGCATTGTCCGGCAGGAAGATCAGGCCATTGTCCTGGTCGGTGGAAAAGGTTTGCTCCAGTCGGCCCTCCGAACCGAACACCATCCAGCACCAAGGCACCGGCGGCAGGTCATATTCGTCCGCAATCAGCTCGATCACCCGGATGCCAATCAAGTCATTCAGTCCCGACATCCACTGGCACAAGGTCTCGACACCCATGCCGTTGACGAACAGTTCGCGGCCGCGCTCGCGGACCGCGGCGGCCGCCAGCGCCATGCTTTCGACAGTGCCCGCCAAGTCGATGCGGGCAACGAGGGCCTCGGCACCGCCCTCACGGAAGCCCGGCAGATCGGACGGCGCCAGCAGATTGAACAGGCGCCCGTCGGGCTCGACCAGCACCAGGTGGCTCAGACGGCCGCGGGTCATGGCTACCCTGGCCCGATGCACCGAGGCATCGGCCGGCAGGGTCACCGGCGCGGCGGTCATGAAGGCGAATGTCGGGTCCGCCAGGGTGGCGCCGTCCAAGGTGATCGCGTCGATCAGGTCGCGCAGGGTGACCACCCCGAGCGGGACATCCGGGTGGTCGGCCACGATCCCCGCCTGTACCCCTGCCTGGTTCAGGCCAAACAGGGTATCGCGCAGGGTCGAGTCGGGCTTGAACACGAGCGGTTCGCCCCGGACCATGCTGCGCAGCGGGATTGCGCCGGGACCGGCGTCGGCGAACAGCGCGTCATCTTTCCCAAGCTGCTCAGGACCATTCATGTCGTGTCTCGCCAACCAGGTGCGTGGCGTTGTTCAAGCGGTGCGTCCCAGCAGATCCCTCACCCTGGCGACCAGTTCGTGGGTCGAGAACGGCTTGGTGATGTAGGCATCGGCGCCCAGCGACAGGCCTTTCTTGATCTCGGCCTCGCGACCCTTCGCGGTTAGCATCAGGATCGGCAGGTCGGCCAGGGTCGCATCGGCCCGAACCTCTATGCAGACATCGAAGCCGTTTTTATGCGGCATCATGACATCGAGAATCATCAAGTCGGGTTTGTCCCGAGCGAGCATGTCGAGCGCCTGCTGACCATCGCCCGCGGTCGTCACCTCGTAACCCTCGCGCCGCATCAGGTACTCGACCGAAAGTGCAATATTGGGCTCGTCATCCACGATCAGTACTTTCTTCGGCATGGCGGTTCCCGGCGGCCTGACCTGTAAGCCCCCTGCGGGGCAGTTCAATCGTAAAAGTAGCACCTTTCGTCGCTACGCTCGCAACCCGGATGCGCCCACCCAGGTGCTCGACGATCTGCCGGCTGATCGGCAGTCCAAGACCGGTGCCCACCGGCTTGTTGGCACCACTTCCGGCCTGGTGAAACTTCTCGAAGATACGTTGCTGCTCGGTCTGCGGGATACCGGGTCCGTTGTCTGTAACGCTCACCTCGTAGGCCTGTTCCAGTTCGGTGAGGCGGACCTCGATGCGGCCGGTCTGCTCCGGCGCGAATTTGACCGCGTTCGACAGCAGGTTCAACAACACCTGCATCAGTCGATCCGGGTCCGCGGTCACCTTGCATGGCCGTTCCGGCAGGTACTGCGCGACCTGCGCGCCATGCTCCGCACAAAGCTGCTCGGTCGCATCCACCGCCTGTCGCACGATCTCCACCAGGTCGACATCCGCGGGATTCCAGTCGGCATGGCCGGATTCGATCTTGGCCAGGTCCAACACCTGGTTCACCAGCCGGGACAGCCGGCCGGTCTCGCTCACGATGATGCCGAGGAAGCGGCGCCGCTCGGCCAGTTCGAGTTCCGGATCGTCGTGCAGGATCTCCGAGAAGGCCCGGATCGACGCCAGCGGGGTACGAAGCTCGTGCGTCACCGACGACATGAAGTCATCCTTCACCCGGTCCAGCACCTGCAGTTGCTCGTTAGCGTCGCGCAGCTCCTCGGTGGCGGCCTCCAGGGCGCGGGACTTCTGCTCCAGCTCGCGGCTGTAGGCACGGATCTGCGAGGCCTCATCGAGGATATTCAGCACCTCGCCCATGCCCAAGGGTTCTTCCGCCGTGACCGAAGCGACCATGACGCGCGCCGAGGCACTGCCGATGGCGCCGGCGAGCAGGGTCTCGGCGAAATGCACCGTCTCGGCGTCCGCCGGCAGCTGGTCGAGGTCAGGCACCATGCGCTGGGCGGCGAAACGTTCGAATGCCCGTCGCGCCCGCCCCGCGCCGAGAAACCGCTCCACCAGCTTGAGCAGCTCGTGCACCTCGGCGGTGCCGCGCCACAGCCCGGCGCCGACCGGACGCTCGTGCTTCAGGACATCGACGAACAGGGTCGCCTGCGCGGCCTCGTTGACATTCGGCACGCGCCGCAGCGAAAAGGCCAGGTAAGCCCCGATATTGAGCGTCAGGCTCCAGAACAGGCAGTGCGTGATCTCGTCCAGTCCCTCCAGGCCGAACAGTGCCTGTGGCTTGAGCAAGGCGATACCCAGGGGTCCGTGCTCCAGAAAATCGATCGGCACCCAGCCGGACTTGGCGAACGACGGCACCAACAGCGTATAGGCCCAGACGGCGAAACCCGTCAGCAAGCCGGCCAGGGCGCCGGCCTGGGTACCACCGCGCCAGTACAGCCCAAGGATCATGGCCGGGGCAAACTGTGCCACGGCGGAAAAGCTGATCAGACCGATGCTGACCAGCGCATAGGCCTCACTGGCGAGGTGGAAGTACAGGTAACTCAGCAGCAAGATCAGGATGATCGCCCCACGACGGATGCGCAGCAGCAGCGGGCTGAGATCGGCCGCTGGCGGGACCTGCCGCCAACGCCGCAACAAGCCGGGCATCACCAGATCGTTGCAAACCATGGTGGACAACGCGATGGTCTCCACGATCACCATGCCGGTCGCGGCCGACAGCCCGCCGATGAAAGCCAGCAGGGTCAGCCCGGCCTGCGCGTGGGCCATCGGCAAGGTCAGCACGAAGGTATCGGCATCGACGCTGCCGCCGGCAAAGGTCAGCTGCCCGGCCAGCGCCAACGGGATGACGAAGATATTGATCAGGAACAGGTACAGGGGGAACAGCCAGATCGCCCGGCGCAAATGGTGCTCGGCGCTGTTCTCCACCACCGCCACCTGGAACTGGCGCGGCAGCATCACCACCGCCAGGGCCGCCAACAGCGACAGCGCAAACCAGTTCTCGTAGCCGCCCACCCCCTCGCTGACCAGCGCGTTGAGTATCCCGGCCGCCTCGGCCTGGTCGAACAGGTCCGCAAAACCATCGTAGACGCCGTAGGTGACGAACAGCCCGACCGCCAGGAAGGCGACGAGCTTGACGAGGGATTCGAACGCGATCGCGGCCACCATGCCCTCGTGGCGTTCGCTGGCATCGAGGTGGCGTGCACCGAACAGGATGGTAAAGGCCGCCAGGAGCAGGGCGACGTAGAAGGCCGTGTCGTGCCAGAACGGCAGGGCGGCGCCAACCGCGGGCATGACGACCTCCGGATAGCCGAGCAGCACTGTGAAGCTGCGCGAGATCGCCTTGAGTTGCAGTGAGATGTACGGAATCACACCGAGCACCGCGATCACCGTGACTATGCCGCCCAGCAGGTGGCTCTTGCCGTAACGCGAGGCGATGAAGTCGGCAATGGAGGTGATGCGCTGGCGCTTGCTGACCCGCACCATTTTGAGCAACAGGGTGCCCCACAGCGCGGCGATCAGGGTGGGGCCAAGGTAGATCGGCAGGAAGCCAACCCCGCTGGCCACCGCGCGGCCGACACTGCCGTAGTAAGTCCAGGCCGTGCAGTAAACCGCCAGCGACAAGGCATAGATGGTCGGGCTGGCAATGATCGAACGCCGCTGGTCGGCCCGCCGGTCGGCCCAGTAGGCGATAGCGAACAGCAGCCCGAGGTATAGGAGCGAGACGGTAACGATCAGCGGAGTGGACAACATGCCGCGTGGTACGACTACCGGTCACCACCCTCCACCGTCCAGGCCGCCAACAGTATGAGCACCAGCCAGGCGCCGAACAGGTAGAGATAGGAGACCGGGAAACCACCCCACTCGGCGGCGCGATCGAACAGGCTCAGCAGGGGCGAGAAGAACAGCAGCATGCCCACCAGGAACACCCCCATCAGCCGCTGTCTGGTCAGTACCGAACGATGCACTTGTGCCCTAGCCGATCAAGCCAACCCGGAACGAGTATAGGCGGGAATCGCCGGGACACGCTGGACCCGCGGCCCGCGCCGATCAATCTGGCGGCGTGCTTGGTGGGCACCGGGGTCAGGGACCGCACCGGCGCCAGCCCCAGCGCCCGCGCGGCTCTGACCCGGCACCGTAACTGCTGATTCGCAGACTCGCCGTGGCCAGGTAGATTTCGCGCAAAAAGGTCAACAGCGCCGCGATCAACACCAGCATCGCCGCAATGAACAGCAGGGCGATCACCCCGCGGATATTGGTCGCCAGGAAGGCTTGGAGGAACAACACCACGATGACCGTGCAGACCAGCAGTGCACAGGTGACCGACAGGGTGATCGCACGGCTCACCAAGCGGGAGCGCCGGCATAAGGTGACAAGTTCATCCTGGAGCTCTTGTGTCTGCTCCGGAGCGGTGGTCGACAGCCGCACCTCCAGGACCCGCCCGCGGTCGACGATGCGACTCAGCCGATTGGTCAGCACACCGAGCAGGCCTGCCACGCCCATCAACAGGAAGACCGGCGCCACCGCAAGCTGGATGAGGTGCGCAATGGCGGTCACGGGCGCTTCGGTCGACATCGGGCTTCTCGGTGGACGGGTGGCGGGGCGGGGCAGACGAGGTTCGGTCCAGATAGAGCATAAGCTACCCTGCCCCCTCCGGCACGCGCCGCTCTGGGAACATCCCGGAGGCAACGCGGCCGGCAGTTGTGCCGCGGCGCCTGCAAAGGCTCGGCACTCTGCGATAATCCCTGGCCGGACCCGTAGCCCGAGACCATCATGATCGACTATCAACCCGCACCCAACTTGCTCGCCGGCCGCACCATACTGGTCACCGGCGCCGGCGACGGCATCGGCCGCGCCGCCGCCATGGCCTTCGCCGCGCACGCTGCCACCGTCGTCCTGCTGGGCAAGACCATCCCCAAGCTGGAAGCCGTTTACGACGCCATAGTGGCCGCCGGCGGGCCCGAGCCCGCCATTTACCCCCTGCACCTGGAAGGCGCCACACCACGCGACTACGAGGCCCTGGCCACCAAGCTCGAAGAGACCTTCGGCCAGATCGACGGCATCCTGCACAATGCCGCGGCCCTGCCCTACCTGGGCCGGATCAAGGACTACGAACCGGAAGACTGGCTCAAGGTGCTGCAGGTAAACCTCAACGCCCCCTTTTTTCTGACCCAGGCCTGTCTGCCGCTGCTGTCCAGGTCGGCTGACGCCGCGGTGCTCTTCACCTCCGACAGCGTCGGTCGCCACGGCAAGGCCTATTGGGGAGCATACGGGGTGGCCAAGGCCGGTGTGGAAAACCTGATGCAGATCCTGGCCGAGGAATTGGAAAACACGGCCATCCGCGTCAACAGCATCGATCCGGGTCCGACCCGCACGGCGTTGCGCAAACGCGTGTTCCCCGGCGAAAACCCGCAGACCGTGAAACCGCCCGAAGACCTGATGCCGATGTACTTATGGTTGATGGGTCCGGACAGCGCGGCCACTCGTGGCGCGGCCCTCGCGGTCGAATAGTCCGCGCGTTCGGCGCCGGTCGGCCCGGGCAGTCCCTGGCGCGACACTCAAGTTTTCGCGCCCCGGGGCGCCAAGGGAGGTGAGAGCCACCCAAACCACCCCAGGATGCAACAACGCCTCGTGACCACGTTGGATCAGACCGGACAGCAGCTGCATGGTGTCTTCACGCAGGCCTACCGCACCATCCTGGCCGGCGAGACCGAACTGCCCAGTCTGCCGCGGGTCGCCGCCCGCCTGAGCCAGATCCTGCAGGACCGCAATTACACCCTGGAGCAGGTGGTGCCCGTGGTCCAAAGCGATGCGGCCGCCGCCGCTTATCTGCTGCGGGCGGCCAACAGCGCGCTGTACCGTCGTCGCATCCCGGTCACCGATCTGCAAACCGCGATCAACCGCTTTGGCGCCACCACCACGCGCAACCTGTTGATGAGTTACAGCATGCGCAGCGTGTTCGGCGCCACGACTTCGCTGTTCGGCAGGTTGTTGGAATCGACCTGGCAAAACAGTATCCGCGTCGCCGCCATGGCCGCGGTGATCGCGAAGCGGCTGCTGCCGCGGGCGACCGACGAGGCGCTGCTGGCAGGGCTGCTGCACGACATCGGCGCCCTGCCGTTGCTGCAGCAGTTTCAGAAACGCGGGCTGGGCGAAGCTGACACCGCCCGGATTGTCGAAGCACTCGACCGCTATGCGCCCACGGTTGGCGTGGCGCTGCTCGAACACTGGCACTTCGAGCAGGCCTTCAAGGACACGGTGCGGCACGCGCGCGATTGGAACCAATCGACCCCCGGCCCGCTGAATCTGTCGGATATCGTGCTCCTCGCCAGACTGCACGGCCTGATTGCGACCGGACAGGCGGCAAACCTGCCCCGGTTGATTGACCTGCCGGTGTTCCGCAAGCTGCCACAGCAAGCCCTGTCGCCGAAACTGAGCCTTGCGGTCATCGAAGAGGCGCAGGACGATATTCAGGATGTGATCGACCTGCTTGGGCACTAGCCCCAACCCCGATCAGTCCATCAAATCGACCTTGAACCCGCGTGCCTCCAGCGTCGTCCGCCGCCGCTGTAGGTAGCGCTGGAAGTCCGGCTGCCAACGGTAGGCCCCGGACACCACGTAGTCGATGGCACCATGGATATGGAAGGCCTTGAGGTAAGCCTCGAGGCGGAAGACCTCGCGACCATCGGGATCGAAGAACACCAGACTGGGGGCATACTGCACTCCCAGCTCCCGGGCCCAGTCGCGCGCCGGCAGTTCGCGGCCGTCGGGCGCCTGCAACACCCCGGTCGAGAACAAATCCAGCTGCGCGACATCGAGATTGCTCAACGCGGCGGCCACCTCCAGGCGCCGCAAGATTCCTTGGTGCAGTTCGTCGCAGGCGGCACACTCTGGCTGCTCGAATAGGACCACCAGGTGGCGTTGCGACAGCTTCCGCTGGTCAGCCAAGCGCAGCGGCCAGGCGAGCGAGTCGCCCACGCGGCGAAGCCGGCCGCCGGCCGGCACCGCCCCGGCCCCGACGTAAAACGCCGCCAGGCTCCCAGAGTGCTCGTGACGGCCCGCCACGTAGTCGAGTGCCATCTTGAATTTGTGCGGCGGGAAATACCCGTTGATTCGCACCAGTACCTCACCCCGCTCGTCAAGGAACAGCAAGGTCGGGGTGAACTGCACCTTGAGCCCCGCGGCGAAGCCCTTTTCCGTGGTGGTTTTGCCCGCCAGGTCGGTGACTTCGCGGTCACCCCACAGATTGATGGCGGCCACATCGAAGTGTTTCCGGGTGGTTTCGGCGATAGCCCGGTCAGCAAAGTTGTCACGCAACAGCTTGGCGCAGTAGGGACAGCCGTCCTGATAAAAATACAGGAGCAGCCGCTTACCGGCCGCGCTGGCATCGGCCAAGTCCTCGCGAATATCCAGAAAGGAGACTTTGAACCAAGCCGGTTGGTCGTGGTAACCGGGGTTGACCAAGCCCTCCCCCAACTCGTCCTCCCGGCCGGCAGCACGCCCAAATACGCCAAGTCCCAACAGAAGGGCGAGGATAGTAACGAACAGGTGGCGTGTCATACTTGGTGCCTCGTGGACCGGCCTGAGTAGAACATAGACAATCAACGACAGATGGCGCCGCAGGGACTTGCGTGCATCAGGAAGAAACCTCGTCCAAGTCGTCGGTTTTCCGGCAGTCCCGTCGCCGCCCGCGCTTTTGGTGGCTGTCAAGAGTCTGGCTGGGAAGGGTATTCAGGTCACAACCTATTGTAATAACTAATATTTAATGTGTTGGCACGACCTTCGCTTGGGAAATGGCAAACCCGACCATGGAATTGCCGACAATGGAAACCGCAGCCGACACCCGATTTCGCGAGCTGAAGTTGGTCAACCCGCACCAGGTTCACGGTACCGTCAGCCCGTCCTCACCCGAGACGCTGGGTCCGCGGGTGCTGGAGCTCACCGGCCTGCTGCAGACCACGCTGGAGATCGATCAGCAGGTGGAACTGTTCACCCGCGAGGTACGGCGCAGCGTGGCGCTGGACGGCCTTAGCTACCTGCACCCTGGCGAGCCTCTGGAGATCAAGAGCGGCACGGTGGCGACCCACCGGGCAACCTACGACATCACGCTTGGCACCGACATCCTGGGAACCCTGGCGATTTACCGGGACCTGCCGTTCCTCGAAAAGGAACTGCGCACCCTGGAGAACCTGCTGTGCGCACTGGTGTACCCGCTGCGCAATGCCCTGAGTTACCGCCGGGCGGTGCAGCTCGCCCTGCGCGACCCCTTGACCGGCGTGCAGAACCGTGTGGCGCTCGAGCAGGCGCTGGCCCGCGAGGTGGAACTCGCCAAGCGACAGGCAACGCCACTGTCCCTGCTGATCTTCGATATCGATCATTTCAAGGCCTTCAACGACAAATACGGCCACAGTTTCGGGGACGATGTGCTGAAGGCGGTCGCCGGCACCGCCGAAGCCACCATTCGGCGCAGCGACCTGCAGTTCAGATTCGGCGGCGAGGAGTTCGTGGTACTGGCGAGCCACACCGACCAGGCTGGCGCCCAGCAACTCGCCGAGCGCATCCGCCGCAACGTCGAGAATCTGCAGACCGTCGGCGGCCGCTCGGTCGCGGTTACGATCAGCCTCGGCATCAGCACGCTGGCCCCGGAAGAATCTGCCAAGGCCTTGTTCGACCGCGCCGATACCGCCCTCTATCAAGCCAAACAGAACGGCCGCAACCGTACCGAAACGGCCGGCTGAAACCCCGAACGACCCGTGCCGGCGTCCTGCCGGCCGGGTGCCGTCAATACCCCGGCCCCGCGATGCTCGGCCGGCGTGATCCTCCCGCCCAACGGCCGCCACCAATTGCCGCGTCTGCGGTGCTAATGCGGTGCTAAGTTAATTACAGGCGCCGGCTCACCAAGCGCGGCCACGTGCCGCAACGACAGTTCGGCGCAGTGGCAAACCCAACCGGCCC
>JBFZDU010000155.1:0-4393 GCA_041307205.1 Gammaproteobacteria bacterium
CGAATTTCCCTCGACGGCCGGTCATTGCGGGGCGGGGGCACGTCCGAGCCAGCCGTCGGTTTCCTTTATCCCGACCGGGCGGAACACATCGATCTTGCTGAAAAACTGGTCGATGAAGTAGATGCGGCCGTCCTCGTCGACGTCTATACCCGAGGGCAGCATGTACTGGGCCGGACCCGGGGTCGTCGAGCGGCCGCCGATGAACATCAACAGCTGGCCTTCGGGCGTGAAGATCTGGAAGTTGCCGAACGCGGCATCGACCACATAGATGTTGCCGTCGGGATCGGCCGCGATCCCCTTGGGCCGGGTGAACTGTCCGATCTGGCGACCCGGCGAACCCCACTTACGGACGAATTCTCCTTCCTGGGTGAAGACCTGCACCCGGAAGTTGCCGCCGTCGGTGACGTACAACAGCCCGTTCTTACCCAGCTTCACGTCCCGTGGCAGATTCATCTCCCCATCACCGGTGCCGCGCGTGCCGATAGTGCGGATCAGCTGGCCGGTTCTGGCGTCGACGACGAAGACGCTGTGTTGATCAGTGTCGATGCCGCCGGTATCGATGATGAACAGTCGGTCGCCGGCGGGGGTGACGTCCAAGCCGGACGGTCGCCTGGCAAAGGCCGAAACGTCGATGCTGCGCAGATGCCTGCCCGCCGCATCGTAGACCTTGACCCGGCGCTGGGTGATGTCGGACACGTAGACCTCGCCCTGGGCATCGATGGCGATGCCGAGCGGCTTGGACAAGGTGCCTTCGCCGTCCTGGTCGCCGATCACGAACCAGCGCTGGTTGGGGAAGTCCATGGCCAACACAGTTCGCTGCACCGTGTCGGTGACATAGACTCGGCCTTGGTGTACCGCTAGATCAAAAGGCTTGGCAAAGCCGATACCTTCGCGAGTCGCGGCGCCGGTGAGCAGGGTGCGGAACCGGTCGGTCTCGGTCAGGCTGCGCACGGCGCCGGTGCCGACCAGGGTGCGTTCGAATACGAAGCGCGGCGGATCCGGCGGTTTGGGAAAGACGATCGGCCCGGTGTCTTCTTCCGTCTGTTGCGGGGGCGGGGTGGCGCAACCGGACAGGCCGCTCACAGTCCACAAGGCCAAGGCCGCAGCGGCCCAGGTAAGCTTCAACGGGTAAGGCATAGTATCTTCTGCTCCGCGAGATCGGTCAGGCAACATAGGTGGGATAAGTATTGCAAGTCTCCACGTTCAGATCCCGGTGCGGCTACGGCCTGTGGTTTTGCTGGATCGTCGCTGCCGTGCTGGCGGCGTCCGGGCATGCCGCGGCCGATGGGCGCGACATCTATAATTTTCGTTGCTACTTCTGCCATGGCTATGCCGGGGATGCCCGCACCCTGGCGGCGGCGATGCTGATCCCGCCGCCGCGCGATTTTACTCGCAGCGACCCCGCCGAACTCGATCGCGAGCGCATGCTGCAGGCGGTCCGGGATGGCATACCTGGGACCGCGATGAAGCCCTTTGCCTCGGTGCTCGACGGCGCCGAACTCGCCGCGGTGGTCGACTTCGTCCGGGACGAGTTCATGCGACGCAAGGCGCCCAACACCCATTACCATACCGCCGCCAACGGTTGGCCCGACCACGAGCGTTTCGCCGCCGCCTTTCCGTTCGCGCGCGGCGAGTTGCCCATTGACGCCGCGGCGCAAGGCCTCACGCCGGCGCAGCGGGCAGGCCGGAGCCTGTACCTGCGCAGTTGCATCAGCTGCCACGACCTGGGTCGGGCCACTGGACAGGCACCGTACTGGGAGCCGGAGGCGGTGTCCTACCCGCGGGCCGGCTTCAAGACCGGCGATTTCCTGGAGCCAGTCGACGCGGTCAGCGGCGCTACGCCCTACGCACGTCACGACCGGGCGCCGATCTTTTCGGATCTCGATCCGGCGCAACGCCGGGGCGAGGTGCTGTTTCAACAAAACTGCGCCTTCTGCCATGCCGCTGACGGCACCGGGAAGAACTGGATCGGCACTTTCATGATCCCCCATCCGCGCGATCTGACCAGCCGCGAGGCCATGCATGCCATGACCGCAGAGCGTCTGCGCGAGGTGATCCGCACCGGCCTGCCCGGAACCTCCATGCCGGCCTGGGGCGGCGTGCTGGCGCCGGACGAGATCGAAGCGATCGTGCGTTATATCGATCGGGCCTTTCATCCCGTGACCGGCGTCGACTCAGTCACTCCGGCGGCTCGCCGCGAATGAAGGCAAGGTAAACGAATTCGGCCACGTCGGCGATCTGCTGTGGCGTCAGCACCTTGTCCCATGCGGGCATCTCGGTGCCGCGCGTGCCTTCCGCGATGGCCTGGTAGAGCCGCGGGCGATTGAGGCCGTGCCGTGCCGCCGGATGCTGGAAATCACGCGGCTTGGGCAATATGAAATAGGCCCGCGGCCCCTTGCCGTCGCCCTTCACCCCGTGACAGACCGAGCAGTTGGCGAGGTAAAAGACCTCGCCGCTGGCATAGTCGCCCTGCAGTTCGCCCGGGAAGCCCGCGCTCGCGGATGCTGCGCCGTCTTGCGCGGCCAGCCCCGGGGCGGGTTGCGGCTCCGGGCCGGCGCGCATGAACGCACTGCGCACGTAGTCCACCACTGCCGCTATCTGCTCGGCAGCCAGTTGGGTCTGGAAGCCGGGCATGGCGGTGTTGGCCTTGCCGTAGGCCACGGTTTGCAGCATGTAGTCGCGGGACAGCTCCGCGGCCGCCGCGGGGGCGGTGAAGTTGCGGGGCGGCGGGTTCATGTTGGTCAGCGTCCACTTGGCGCCGCGACCGTCGTCGCCGTGGCAGACGGAGCAGTTCTCAGCGTAAAGCCGCCGCGCTGCCTCGGTCTGCGCAGTGGCAACCGGTCGCATCAGTATATTGCGCACGTAATCGACCACGGCAGCGATCTCGGGTTCGCTCAGTTGACTGCCCCAAGCCGCCATGGCGGTGCCTGGGCGTCCGTCGCGCACCGCTTGGAGCATGCGCTCCCGGCCGAGCTCGACTGCCGCCTGCGGCGTAGTGAAATCGCGTGGTGGCGGCACCATGCTGCCCTGGGCGCGGCTGCGGCCGTCGCCCCTGTCACCGTGGCAGACGGAACAGTTTTCGCGGTACAGCGAGGCGCCGTCTCGGTCGGCCCCGAACGAGACCGGGCTGAGCAGCAAGAGGATCATCAGCGAACCAAACTGCGGTCGAAGTGTCATAGGCTGGGTTGGCGCGTCAGGTTGGGAAACGGAAGAGAGTAAAAGTATAAGCCGCACACTGGCCTAACGGGCAAGAATCAAGCCATGGACGTCAGCTTGCAGGTGTAGCCCGCAGCCCGCACGCCGCCTCGGGTATTACCGAATCGCAGCGGCAGCCGGTGATGACCGAAGGCATTTTCTCGATTCCGGGAACCTCTTCCCGGAATTGGTAGGCTCGACGACCGCGCGGGCCGCCGTGGATTCTCCGAAGGCCCTATGTGGCTTGGGTTTTTCGGCGCGCCCAAGACTTGGTATCGATCCTGCATTAAAAAAGCAGCAACCGCAGGCCGTGGCAACCCGGCTTGGTTGACATAGCGATTTAGGCTTAAATACCGGGGAGAGCAAGTATGGGGAAAAGCAGCAGGTTTTTGATGGGGATCGCCGCGGTTGCGGCAATGGCACTGAGCGCGACGGTGACCGCGCAGGTCGCGCCGGCAGGAAGCGTCGGTGCCGCTGACAGTAAACACAATTTGGGTTCGACTGGCGCCGGCCAAACCAGCGCCACTGCCACCACCGCCGACGTCTGCGTGTTCTGTCACACGCCGCACGGCGCTTCCGTGCGCGACGCCGCCGGCAACCTGGTTTCCGCGCCGCTGTGGAACCGCGCGCTGCCGACCACCACCTATCAGCGTTACGCCGACCTGGGTACCGCGACGCTGTCCGGCGCCGAGGCGCCGGTCGGCTCAGTGTCCCTCGCCTGTCTCTCCTGCCACGATGGCACGCAGGCCCTGGACGCCGTGATCAACGCCCCGGGCGCCGGGATGGGCACAGGTGTCGGCACCGTTACCATGACGGGTACGCCGGTTCCCAACCTGACCACCGACCTGCAGGACGATCACCCGATCAGTATCCAGTACGCCCGTGGCGCCTGCCAGAATGCCGTGGCCGACTGTGACCCGGCCAACGAATTCCGCCCGGCCCAGCACGCCCAGCTCAACGGGCAGAATCAATACTGGGTAGACGTTGCCACTTTCGGCCTGGGTCTGAATGAGACCTCCGGCGGCACCGGCACGGCGGATCTGCGCGAGAAGACCGACATCCTGCTCTACACGCGCGACAACTTTGCTGGCGCGACCGGCTTCGGTCCTTCGGTCGAGTGCGGCAGCTGCCACGATCCGCACGAGTCGGTGGCGCGCCCGGTCCAGTTCATGCGCATCAGCAACGCCAAAGATCGGAA
>JBFZDU010000156.1:0-5122 GCA_041307205.1 Gammaproteobacteria bacterium
GCCGTGCGCTGCTGCTGGCCGCCGGAGAGCTCGGCCGGCAAGCGCCCCAGCAGGGGCGTCAGGTGCAGGATTTCGGCCGTTTCGCGCACGCGCCGGTCGATGGTGCGCCGGTCCAGGCCGGCGATCTTCAGCGGCGAGGCGATGTTCTGATAAACGCTCAGGGACGGGTAGTTGATGAATTGCTGGTAGACCATGGCCACACTGCGGCGGCGCACGGAAATCCCGGTGACATCGCGTCCGTCGACGAGCACGCGCCCGCGCGTGGGGCGGTCGAGGCCGGCCATGATGCGCAGCAGCGAGGTTTTCCCGGCCAGGGTGCGGCCGAGCACGACATTGCGCGATCCGGGCGCCAGATCCAGATCGATGCTCTGCAGATGGGCTTCCCTGGCGACGATCTTGTCCACCTGCTGGAGTGACAGGCCCATGGCACGCTCTCCGCTCGGTTTGAATGGACGGCGTTCGCCCTAACTGTTAAGCAGCGGCGCAGCCGTTGTGGCGGAACCTGACCAACAAGATGTTCGAAATCCTTTAACAGGAGGTGTGTATTTTCGCAAGCGAAAATATCCTGACTTCGCAACCGGCCGGCTACTTGGCCACAAACAGCTGCACATCGGTATTTGCGAGCACCTCCACCAGTGCCGAAGGCGGCGGCTGATCGGTGAAGAGCGCGTCGATCTCGGTGATGTTGCCGAGCCGCACCATGGCATTGCGGCCGAACTTGGTGTAGTCGGCCGCAAGGAAGACCTTGCGCGAATTGTCGATGATGGCCCGCGCCGCGCGTACCTCGCGGTAGTCGAAATCGAGCAGGGTGCCGTCGATGTCGATTCCGCTGATGCCGATGATACCGTAATCCACCCGAAATTGTTGAATGAAATCGATGGTGGCCTCACCGATGATCCCGCAGTCGCGATGTCGCACCAGGCCGCCGGCGACGATGACCTCGAAATTTTCGTTTGTTGACATGATCGAGGCCACGTTCAGGTTGTTGGTGATCACCCGCAGCCGTTTGTGGTTTGACAAAGCCTGGGCGATGGCCTCGGTGGTGGTGCCGATGTTGATGAACAGCGAGGCATGATCCGGGATCTGACGCGCCACCATCTGGGCGATCTTCCGCTTCTCCTGATAGCACAGAATCTTGCGTTGGCTGTAGGCCACATTCTCCGTGCTGGAGGCCGCACCGGCGCCGCCGTGGAAGCGCTGGATGAGGTTCAGCTCGCTCAGCGTGTTGATGTCCCGCCGGACGGTCTGGGGTGTCACGCCGAATTCGCGCGCCAGGGCGTCGATGGTGATAAACCCCTTGGCCTGCACCAACCGCTGGATCTGACGGTGCCGTTCGCCCAGGGAGAGCCTGGCGCCGGCCTCCGGCGGTCTACCCTCGCCGACGACGAGCTCCGCCGCCGGCCGGTCGCCGGCATCTGCCGGGGAAAGGCCCATGGGACCTCCATGTGAGGGCTGGTTGTTTCATTTCGAACCACATCCTTACCGGCGAATTTCGTTTTCGAAAATTAATGATGACACAAAAAACGATTTATGGTAGGTTCGAAGGGACGGTCGCCGGCCCGGGGCGGACCCAATTTGGACTTGCAGTGCATTAGCACACGCCCATGGGTTTCTCAAGCGAAAACGGCCGGTGATCAGACCGCATTCCTACGGCAGCCAGGAGTTCGCCCCATGCAGACCCAGGTCCTGATCATCGGCGGCGGCGTAAACGGCACGGGACTAGCGCGGGATCTGGCGCTGCGCGGGGTGGCTTGCGTGGTGGCTGAAAAGCAGGACATCAACGCCGGCGCTTCGGGCGGCAACCATGGCTTGCTGCACAGCGGGGCGCGCTACATCGCCTCGGACCCGGCCGCGGCCCGCGAATGCCGCCTCGAAAACCGACGGCTCAAACAGCTGGCCGCCCACTGCATCGAGGATACCGGCGGTCTTTTTATCGCCGTGGCCGGTGACGATGAACGCTATATCGCCGAATTCCCCGGCCTGTGCGCCCGATGCGGCGTCGCCGCCCGGGCGCTGTCCCCGCATGAAGCGCGCGCCATGGAGCCGGCCCTGGCCGGGAACGTCATCGCCGCCTTTGCCGTGGAGGACGCCACCGTCGATCCCTTCAAGCTCGCGCTGGAGAACATCGCCAGCGCCCGCCGCTCGGGGGCCCGGCTGCTGCGCCACCACCAGGTCGTCGGCTTCGACATCCACGCCGGCCGCATCCAGGCCGCGCACCTGCGGGATGCCCTCACCGGCCAGACACGCCGCGTGGCGGCCGAGCTGGTGGTGAACGCCGCCGGCGCCTGGGCCGGCCGCGTGGCGGCTCTGGCCGGCGCCGCCGTCGCGATGCGCTATTCCAAGGGGAGCCTGCTGGTGACTCAGAGCCGCCTCGCCCAGCGGGTGCTCAACCGCCTGCGCCCACCCACGGACGGGGACATCCTGGCCCCCGGCGGCACCGTCTCCATCTTGGGCACCACCTCCGAACGCGTGCCGTCCCCCGATGAGGTCCGTCCCGAGATCCACGAGCTGGATGCCATCATCGCCGCGGGGGCCGCCATGGTGCCGGAGTTGGCTTCGACGCGCTACATCCGCGCCTATTGCGGGGTGCGCCCCCTGCTGGGCAGCGCCGATTCGCCCGACGACCAGAACGATCGCAATGTGAGCCGCGGTTTCGCCCTCATCGACCATGAACGGCAGCCGGAAAAGCTATGCAATCTGATCACCATCACCGGCGGCAAGCTGACCACCTATCGCCTGATGGCCGAGAAGACCGCCGACCTGGTCTGCAAAAAACTGGCGATCGAAAGCCCCTGCCGGACCCGCGTGGAACCCCTGCCCGACACCACGGAGGCCCGCTGGACCGAACCCGGGCTGGCCCCCCGCCTGTGGCTGCGAAGAAACGACCCCGACGACCGCCTGCTGTGCGAATGCGAGATGGTGCCCGAGAGCGCCGTAGAAGAGATCGTCCAGGGCATTCGCCGGCAGGGCGGGCGCCCCAGCCTCACCGCCATCGCCTTGCGCAGCCGCATCGGCAAAGGACCCTGCCAGGGCACCTTCTGCAGCCAGCGCGTGGCTGCCTGGCTCTGCGACCGCAAGCAGCTCCGCGGCCAGGAGGGTGTGGCCGAGCTGCGCGCCTTCCTGCGCGAGCGCTGGCGCGGGCAGCAGCCCCTGCTCTGGGACGAGTCCCTGGCCCAGGCCGAATTGCTGGAAGCCATGCACTGCGGGTTTTTCGGCCTGGAGCTGGGCGCACCGCCGCCCGCGCAACCGCCCGGAGACCCGTGAGACCATGAACGGCGAGGACCGGACCGAAGCCTGCGATGTGATGATCGTCGGCGCCGGCATGGCCGGCATGGCGGCCGCCCTCTTTGCCGCCCGCCGCGGCCTGGCGGTGGCCCAGGTCGGCCTCGCCGGCGAAATCAATTTCGCCAGCGGCATGCTCGACCTGCTGGGCGTGCACCCCGTGGCGGCGGGCCGGGTGTGGGCCGACCCCTGGGCCGGCATCGCGCGCCTGTGCGCCGATGAACCCCGGCACCCCTATGCGCGCCTCGCCCCGGCCGCGATCCATGCCGCCCTGACCGCCTTTCTGGACTTCCTGGACCGGGCCGGTTATCCCTACTTCACCCACGGAACGGCCAACCTGGAGATGATCACGCCGGCCGGCACGGTAAAGACCACCTATGCCGTGCCGCACACCATGCGCCAGGGCGTCCTGGCGCTGGCCGATGGCCGGCCCTGCCTGCTGGCGGATTTCAAGGGACTGAGGGGCTACAGCGCCCGGCAGATAGCCCTGGGGCTGGCCCCGCGCTGGCCGCGCCTGCGCACGGAGCGCCTGGACTTCCCCCCCGGCGGCGGCGATCTCTACCCCGAGCGTCTGGCCCGCTCGCTGGAGCTGGCGGCGACCCGCCGCGAGCTCGCCCGGGCCATCCAGCCGCACGTGGGCCGCGCGGCGGCCGTCGGACTGCCGGCCGTGCTGGGTGTCTCCCGCACGCTCCCGGCGCTGGCCGATCTCCAGGACGCTCTGGGCGTGCCGGTCTTCGAGGTCCCCAGCATGCTGCCGGCCGTGACCGGGCTGCGCCTGCGCGAAGCCTGCGAACAGCACCTGCCGGCCATGGGCGTTCGCATCCACTACCAACAGCGTGTCTTGGGGGTGCGGCATCAGCCCGGCGGCGGCTGGCTCTTCGAGGTCGGCGGTCCGGCCGTCGAGCGACGCATCCGCTCCCGGTCGGCGATCCTGTGCAGCGGCCGCTTTTTCGGCCGGGGGCTGCATGCCGAGCGCACCGGCATCCGCGAGACGGTCTTCGGCCTGCCCGTCACCCAGCCCGCCCGCCGGAGCGACTGGCACCACCGGGACCTGCTGCACGGCCCGGGCCACCCCATCAACCGCGCCGGCGTGGCTGTCGACGACCGTTTTCGGCCCGTTGACGACCAGGGCCGGCCGGTTTATCCTGACCTCTTCGCCGCCGGCTCCATCCTGGCGCACCAGGACTGGATGCGCCAGAAGTGCGGCAGCGGGCTGGCCATTGCCACGGCCTGGGGCGCCGCCGAAGCCTGCCGCGCCTTGTTGCTTAAGGCGGCCTCCTCATAACGCTAAACGGCGAGGTTGCCGGCAGCCCCCACCAGGCCCCTCGCGGAAAGGAGCACTCTGACATGGAACCCTACATCGCCGCCCTGGACCTGGGCACTACCAGCAACCGCTGCATCATCTTCGACCGCGGGGCGCGGATCGTCGGCATGGACCAGAAGGAGCACCGCCAGATCTTCCCCCAGCCCGGCTGGGTGGAGCACGACCCCCTGGAGATCTGGCACAACGCCGGCGTGGTGATCCGCGGGGCCCTGGCCCGGGCGGGCATCGGCGGCGAGCGCGTCGCGGCGATAGGGATAGCCAATCAGCGAGAGACCACAGTCGTCTGGGACCGGCGCAGCGGCCGGCCATACGGCAATGCCGTCGTCTGGCAGTGCACGCGCAGCGACGCGATCTGCCGCCGGCTCGCGGCCGAGGGCGGCCAGGACCGCTTCCGGGCCAAAACCGGCCTGCCCGTCGCCACCTATTTTTCCGGACCCAAGGTGCGCTGGATCCTGGACCGGATGCCCGAGGTGCGAAAAGAGGCCGCAGCGGGCCGGGCGCTCTTCGGCACCGTCG
>JBFZDU010000157.1:0-14679 GCA_041307205.1 Gammaproteobacteria bacterium
CATCGGCCGCGCCCAGCAAGGTCACCAGCTCGCCCATGGTGTCGCCGAGCAGCACCGAAACCGCCGGACCACAGGCACCGCCCTGGGAGCGGCGCGCCAACGCGAAGCCGCGGCGGCGACACAGGGCCGCCACCCGCTCGAAGCGCTCGGGGTGGCGCGGCACCAGCACCAGCAAGGCGTCGGGCAGACGCCGGCGCACCGCGGTATGCGCATCGAGCATCAACTCGTCCTCGCCCTCGTGCGTGCTCGCCGCCACCCAGACCGGACGGTGGCAGCCCCAACCGCGGCGCAGCACCTGCACCTGTTCCTGGACACTCGCCGCCACCTGCAGGTCGAACTTGATGCTGCCGGTGACCCGCACGCGCTCGGGCGCCACGCCCAGGGCCACGAAGCGCGCGGCATCGGCCGGAGCCTGTGCCGCCACGGCCGAAATCCGGGCGAAGGTCTGGCGCGCGAACCGCCCGAACCTGGCATAGCCGCGCGCCGATCGCTCGGACAGGCGCCCGTTGGCCAGCAGCGCCGGGATGCCACGCTGGGCGCAGACGGCGAGCAGGTTAGGCCAGATCTCGGTCTCGACCATGACCAACAGCCGCGGGCGCACGCGGCGCAGAAAGCCGCCGAGGGCGAGTGGCAGGTCATACGGGAAGTACACGTGAAACACCTCATTGCCGAACAGGCGCACGACCTGCGCGCTCCCGGTGGGCGTGGTGGTGGTGATGCACAGTGGCAACTCCGCGTGCTCACGGCGCAATTGCCGGACCAGTGGCGCGATCGCCTGCACTTCGCCGACCGACACGGCGTGGATCCAGACGCCACCGACCGCGGCCGGCGGCGCAAAGCGGCCAAAGCGCTCGCCCCAGCGGCGTCGGTAAGCCGGGGCGCGCAGGCTCCGCCACAGCAGGCGCAACAGGATCAGGGGCAGGCCGAGGCACAGCAGCAGGGTGTAAAGACGCCTCATCACACCCCCGGGCCAGGCGCCGGGTGCAGCGCGGCAGGCTGTCGATCAAACCGGGTCACTGTCAGCAAGGGCAAAGGAACTCCTCAATTCGAAGCGCACCGACCGTCTTATCGGTCGCTCGGGGCCAGCTTCAGTGGCTAGCAGCCTGTCGGACTTGGCCGTTCGTCGCGAAATCGCCGCAGGACAGCGTCAAGTCCGACAGGCTGCTAGACTCCGGGCCCTATGGCCAGCGTCAAAACCGCCGCTCTCTACCACCCCCGCCACTGGCCCAGCTGGCTGGCAACCGGGATATTACGCCTCCTGGTGCTGCTCCCTCACCCCTGGCTCATGGCGGTGGGGCGCGGTCTGGGCCGTCTGGTGCAACGGCTGGCGCGGCGCCGCGCCAGCATCGCCGCCGTCAACCTGCAACTGTGCTTCCCCGAACTCGACGCGACCCAGCGCGCACGCCTGCTAAGGGCGCACTTCGAGGCCCTGGGGATGGGCGTGATGGAGATCGGCATGGGCTGGTGGTGGTCGCACCAGCGGGTCGAGCGCCGGTTGCTGGCGGTGGAGGGCGCCGAGCACCTGCCGCCACCCGGCGACCCGCGTGGCACCATTTTCCTCACCGCGCACTTCAGCTCGCTGGAACTGTCCGGTCGCTACCTCGGTCACCGCACGCCATCCCACGCCATGTACCGCCGCAACGAAAACCCGGTCATCCAGGCCCTGTTCGAACGGCTGCGCACCAGGCACACCATCGGCATCATCGCCCGCGACGACGTGCGCAGCATGCTCAAGGCGCTCAAAGCCGGCGAAGGGGTGTGGTTCGCGCCGGACCAGAATTTCGCCCACAAGGGCGGGGTGTTCGCGGACCTCATGGGGGTGCCGGCGGCGACTAACACCGCCACCAGCCGCTTCGCCCGGATGACCGGCGCCCGGGTGATCCCCTTTACCCTGTTCCGCGAACCAGGCGGGTACCGACTGGTGATCGAAGCGCCTCTGGCCGGGTTTCCGTCGCCCGACGTCGAGGCCGACACCCGGCGGATCAACGATATCTTCACGCGCTGGATAAAGCGCGCGCCCGAGCAGTACAACTGGATCCACCGCCGCTTCAAGACCCGGCCCGCCGGCGAACCCTCGCCCTACTGAGCGGCGCATCGCCAAGCGCGCGACGCGCGCCAGTACAATACCCGGTCAACCAGCCCCGGGCACGTGCCGCGCCAACCCCACGACAGGCCATTACCGCCATGCGACTTATCCACCTGCAGAACCAGCAACGGCGCCGCACCAGGCTTCCGGCCGGGCCGTACAGCCCATGCACCACGCTTAGCGCCAGCGACGCGATGGTCGCGGCGGTACGCATCCCCCGCAGCGGGCGGCCGCTGTGCCCCTGCCGGTCGGACGCAAGCCGGGACGGGATCTGCAATTGCCGGGCGGCACCCCTGGTCTGAACGGGCACGCCCGAGCGCTCGGCATGCTAGTTATGACCCCCAGTATGAAGCTGTACCTGCGGCTCCTCGGCTACGTGCGCCCGTACTGGCTCAAGTTCACCCTGGCCGTGGTCGCCATGGTGGCCGCCGCCTTGACCGAGGCCGGCCTGGCGGCCATCCTCAAGCCGCTGCTGGACGAGGGCTTCATCAACCAGGACCCCACCTTCATCACCTGGGCCCCGGTCGGGATCGCCGTCATCGCCGTGCTGCGGGCCGGCGGCAGTTTCGCCAGCACCTACGGCATGACCTGGGTGGCCTCGCAGGTGGTGCAGGATCTGCGCCTCGCCATGTTCCAGCACCTGCTGATACTGCCCGCGCGGTTCTACGACCGGCTGACGACCGGTCAACTGGTGTCCAAGGTGACCTTCGACACCTCGCGCGTGTCGATGGCGGCCACCACCGTGCTGACCACCGCGGTAAAGGAATCCTTGGTGGTAATTGCCCTGCTGTGCTGGGTGTTCTGGCTCAACTGGCAACTCAGCCTGGTCACCTTGTTCGTCTTTCCGTTCGTCGCCCTGATCGTGCGACTGATCGCGAAACGGCTGCGCGGCATCAGCCGGGGTATCCAACACGCCATGGGAGACATGACCCACGCCCTGGACGAGAGCATCCGTGGCCACAAGGTGGTAAAGATCTTCGCCGGCGCCGAGCGCGAAGCCGCGCGGTTCGCCAGTCTCGCCAAGCGGGCCCGCCACCTCGACATGAAACGCCAGGCGGCGGTAGCGGCCAACGTGTCGCTGGTCGAACTGCTCACCGCCGTGGCCGTCGCTGTCATCGTGTACTTCGGTGCCAGCCAGGCACTCGAAGCCAAGCTGACGGCCGGCGGCTTCGTCTCTTTTCTCGCCGCCATTGCCATGATGATCAGCCCGGTCAAGAAACTCACCCGGCTGTCGGAATACACGCAGATGGGCCTGGCGGCGGCGGAAAGCATCTTCGGCCTGCTCGACGAACCCCCGGAGGAAGATACCGGCACCCAGCGGTTGCACCAGGCCGCCGGCCGCGTGCAGTTCGACCGGGTGACCTTCCGCTACGCACCCGATGGCGCCGAGGTCATCAAGGGCATCAGCTTCACCGCGCAACCCGGGCAGACCATCGCCGTGGTCGGACCCTCGGGGGGCGGCAAGACGACCCTGGCCAACCTGTTGCCAAGGTTCTATGCGCCGGCCGGCGGCCGCATCCTGATCGACGGCGAAGACATCTCCACCATGACCCTGGCGAGCCTGCGACGGCAGGTGTCGACGGTCAGTCAGGATGTGGTGCTGTTCAATGACAGCGTGGCGGCAAACATCGCCTATGGCATTTCACCACCGCCGACGATGGAGCAGATTCGCGAGGCGGCAAGGGCGGCACACGCGCTGGCCTTCATCGACCAGATGCCACAGGGTATGGAAACGCTGGTCGGCGAAGGCGGGACGCGCTTGTCGGGCGGCCAACGCCAACGCATCGCCATCGCCCGCGCGCTGCTCAAGGACGCGCCCATCCTGATCCTCGACGAAGCGACCTCCGCGCTCGACACCGATTCCGAACGGCAGGTCCGGGAAGCGGTGGAGAATCTCGAGCGCAATCGCACCACCATAGTGATCGCACACCGTCTCTCGACCGTCGAAAAGGCCGACCGCATATTGGTGATGCAGGATGGCGCGATCGTCGAGGCGGGCACCCACGCCGAACTGCTGGCGGCCCACGGGCTGTACGAGCACCTGTACCGGACACAGTTCACAGCGGTTGCCGACGCAGCGGAGCAGGACCGGCCATAGATGTCCGCGCCGAGACCCACCGTCATCTGGCGCTTCTCCGACGGCAAGCCGGGGCACGTCAACCAGGCGCTCGGCCTGCTACAGGCGCTTGCGGAGCGCGGCGCCGTCGAGGTCCACGAGATCGCGCCATTGCCCTGGCGGCTGGCACTGGGCATCTGCTTGACCCGCAAGCGCACACCCTGGACCCGGCTGCCCGACCCGGACATCCTGCTCGCCGCCGGACATGCCACCCACCTGTCGGCGCTCGCGGCACGGCGCAGCCGCGGCGGCCGCATCGTCGTCCTGATGCGCCCGTCACTGCCCCTTGCCTGGTTCGACCTATGTCTGATTCCGGACCACGACGACCCGCCGCAACGCCCCAATGTCATTGCCACCCGCGGCGTGCTGAACCGCATCCGCCCCGCGGCGGTGAAGGATCCACAGCTTGGCCTGATCCTGCTGGGCGGCCCCTCGCGGCACTACGGCTGGGACGAGGCGCAGGTGCTGGCCCAGATCGCGACGATCGTCGCCACCGACCCGCTGCACTGGCTGGTCGCCACCTCGCGCCGCACGCCGGCATCAACCACCGAGGCACTCAGTGGGCTCGCGCCCGGCAAGCCGGCCCTCGTGCCATGGCAGGACGTGCCACCGGACTGGCTGCCCGAGCAGCTCGGCAAAGCCAGCGCGGTCTGGATCACCGAAGACAGCGTTTCCATGGTGTACGAAGCGCTCACCGCCGGCGCAGCCTGCGGCCTGCTGCGCTTGCCGCAGGGCCGCGAATCCCGGGTGAGCCGAGGTATAGCCAAGCTCCTGGGCGACGGACTGTTGGTCGGCAACCCAGCGGGGGCGGCGCTGACGGATCGCAGCCTGAGCGCACGGCGCCTCGACGAAGCGCGCCGCTGTGCTGCATGGATCACGCAACACTGGCTGAATACCGAAGTCGCGCGCTGACGCGCCAGCCCGCCCCCGGGGTGCGAACCACGCAGGCGCCACCACTCCTCGCCAGGCAGGAGTCATGCAAGAAACAAGAGTAGGGGCCTTGAGCACACCGGTCGACCGGAGCGGGTCGGGGCCCCGGTGGAACCCCAAAACGGCCATGTCGTGGAGCGGGTGATGGGAATCGAACCCACGCTAGTAGCTTGGGAAGCTACAGTTCTACCATTGAACTACACCCGCGAGAGGTGCTCATTCTAGGGCGCGCACGGCGCAGCTGACAACTGGCGGCGGCTCACGCGGTCGGCCCCCCGGCGTACATGGCCTCGATCTGGGCGGCGTACTTTTCCAGTACCTTGGGTCGCTTGACCTTGAGCGTCGGGGTGAGCAGCCCGGCATCTATGGTCCAGGGTTCCAGCGTCAGGTGGACGCGACGGATCTTGGCGTAGCCGGGAAAATCCTTCAGCGCATTCCTGATCCGTTGCAGCACCAGACTGTGAACCCGTTCGTCCTGCAGGCTGCTTGGATTGAGCGGATCCAAGCCCAGCCGCTGCGCCTCTGCCGGCCAGTGCTCGCCACTGAGCACGACCAGGGCGGTCAAATAAGGGCGCCCCTCGCCCACCACCATGACTTGCTCGACCAGTCCGTCCAGGGCGATCGCCAGCTCCATATCGGCCGGCGGGATCTTCTCACCATTGGACAGCACCAGGATGTCCTTGATCCGGCCAGTGATGTAGATGTGACCGCGCGCGCCGATGCGCGCCTGGTCACCCGTGTGCAGCCAGCCATCGGCGCCGATGGCCTGGGCGGTGGCCGCGTGATTGTTCCAATAACCCATCATGACCCCGGGACCCCTGACCAGCAGCTCGTCGTGCTCGCCGATACGGATTTCGGTGCCGCGAATCGGTATCCCGACGCTCGCCGGTTCGTTGTCTTCGAGCGGATTGACGCTGATCACCGGACTGGTCTCGGTCAGGCCATAGCCCTGCACTATAGGCACCCCCAGTCCGATGAAAATCCGGGCGATGTCCGCTGACAGCGGCGCACCGCCACTGACTGCCACCCGCAGACGCCCACCCAGCTTCTCGGCAATCTTCGCCGCGACCAGGCGGTTCAGCAGCGGCCAGGAGAGCTGCTCGGGCGTCCACCGGCCGCGCCCCTGCTGACGCAGGAAGCGCGACCAGCCGACATCGACCGCCAGGCGGAACAGCCGCCGCGCCAGCGGCGGCTTACCCGCCATCTGGTCCTGGATGCGGCCGTACACCCGCTCGAAGATGCGTGGCACCGCGACCAGCACCGTTGGCCGGACGGCCTGCAGGTCGTCGGCCAGCTGCGGCACCGAGCGGGCGTAGGCCACCTGGGCGCCAGCCATCAGCGGCAGGTAGTAGCCGGCGGTACGCTCCAGGGTATGCGACAGCGGCAGAAAGGACAGGAACACGTCCTGCTCGTAACAATCGATGAGGGTGAGGGACGCGTGCGCGACCGCCAGCATGTTGTGGTGGCTCAGCATCACGCCCTTGGGCCGGCCGGTCGTGCCGGAGGTGTAAACGATCGAGGCCAGGGTATGCGGGTCGGCTTGCCGCCGGACCTGCAGTTCACCGCCGTCGCTCGGCAACCAGGATGCCAGCAGCCGGATGCGTTCGTCGTGGGCTGCAAACTTCGCCGCCTCGTCCCCGCCCTCAATCAGCACCACGCGCTGCAGCGGACCCTCGTCCGGCACCACCGCCGCCAGCCGTTTCCACCGCCCGGCGTCCTGCACCACCAGCAGTTTCACTGCGGCCTCTTCCAGGATGTAGGCGATGTTGTCGGGCCGATCGTCGGTATACAGCGGCACCGTCACCAGCCCGAGCGACAACGCCGCCTGGTCGAACATGACCCATTCGGGGCAGTTGCGCAGTTGCACGGCGACCCGGTCGCCCGGCCGCAAGCGCTCGGCCGCGATCGCCCGCTGCCAACTCGCGACAGCGGCTGCAACCGCCCCCCAGGTGTGCGTCACCCAGGCATTGCGGTGGCGACTGAAATGACTGTAGGCGGGATTGGCGGACGATCTATGGACGCGGCGCGCGAACAGGCCGTCCAGGGTACGCGCCTCGTCCACCGCGATCAGATTCTCACGAAACTGGATCAATGCAGTCCTCCTCCCCACGCCCCATGGTGTCGTATTGTGCGGGGCAGGGCGCAGTTTAGTGTAAGATCAGGGCGTTTTTCACCCAGTCACCGAAGCCATGCAGATCCACCTCAACGGCGCGGCCCGTGAGGTCGCCGACGACACCACGCTCGCCGCCTTGGTCGGTTCACTCGAACTCGGCGCCCGCCGGATCGCCGTCGAAGTGAACGAAGTACTGGTGCCGCGCACCCGGCATGCCCAGCACCGCCTCCAGGCCGGCGATCGCGTCGAGATAGTGCAGGCCATCGGCGGTGGGTGAGGCCTCACCACGGACGGTTGCCCGCGACAGCGCCGGCAACCCGATGCCTCACCACAGACGGCAGCGCGGGACCAAGCAAGCACCGCATGCGAGCTCCGGGAGAGTAAACGGCCCGACCCGCCCAAGCGCACCACCGGCGCCATGCGTTACCATCCACCGAGCCATTTTCAGCGCAGCACTGCAGACCCGAATCCATGACCGACAAATCCCCAGATACCTACACTGTCGCCGGCCGCAAATTCAGCTCGCGGCTGTTGGTCGGCACCGGCAAATACAAGGATATGGAAGAGACCCGCCGCGCCATCGAGGCCAGCGGCGCCGAGATCGTCACCATCGCCGTGCGCCGGACCAACATCGGGCAGACGCCCGGTGAGCCCAACATCCTCGATGTGCTGCCGCCGGCGCGTTACACCATCCTGCCCAACACCGCCGGTTGTTACGACGGCAAGACCGCCGTGCGCACCTGCCAGCTGGCGCGTGAGCTGCTGGACGGCCACAACCTGGTCAAGCTGGAAGTGCTGGGTGACGAGCAGACCCTGTTCCCCGACGTCATCCAGACCCTCAAGGCGGCCGAAGAACTGGTAAAGGACGGCTTCGACGTGATGGTCTACACCAACGACGACCCGATCATCGCCCGCGAGCTGGAGCAGCTGGGCTGCGCCGCGGTGATGCCCCTGGCCGCACCCATCGGCTCGGGCCTGGGCATCCGCAACCGGCTCAATATCCTGACCATCGTCGAAAATGCCAAGGTGCCAATTCTGGTCGATGCCGGGGTGGGCACGGCCTCGGATGCCGCGATCGCCATGGAGCTGGGCTGCGCCGGGGTGCTCATGAACACCGCCATCGCCGCCGCCCGCAACCCGGTGCTCATGGCCTCGGCCATGCGCAAGGCCATCGAGGCCGGGCGCGAGGCCTACCTGGCAGGCCGCATGCCAGCCAAGCGCTACGCCTCCGCCTCCTCGCCGCTGGATGGCCTGTTCTTCTGACGCAAGGCGCCAGGCAAGCGGCATGAGCAGGCCAGGATCGGACCGACCACTGCGCCCGGTACGCAGCTACGTGCTGCGCGAAGGCCGGATGACCACCGGGCAGCAACGAGCCTTCGCCGAGCTGTGGCCAAGATTCGGCGTCGAGTTCGAAGGCAACGTGTCGCTCGACCCGGCGGCCTTGTTCGGCAATACGCACCCGGTGACCCTGGAGATCGGGTTCGGCAATGGCGACACCCTCGCCGAACTCGCTGCCCGGTACCCCGAGCACAATTACCTCGGCATAGAGGTCCACCGGCCGGGGGTGGGGAGGCTGTTGTTGACGCTGGCCGAGCGCGGCCTGGGAAATGTCCGGGTACTGCGCCAGGATGCGGTGGCGGTGCTGGAACACGGCCTGCCGCCGACCAGCCTCGCCGCGGTCCAGCTGTTCTTCCCCGATCCCTGGCCGAAGCACAAACACCACAAACGTCGCATCGTGCAGCCGGCCCTGCTCGACCTGTTGTACCCAGTGCTGCAGCCAGGGGGGCTGTTCCATGTCGCGACCGACTGGCAGGACTATGCCGCGCACATCTTGAGGGTGCTCGAAGCCGACCCACGCTTCGCCAACACGGCCGGGGCAGGTCAGTACGCATCCCGCCCCGCCGGCCGTCCCCAGACCAAATTCGAACGTCGCGGGGAACGTCTGGGACACGGCGTGTGGGACCTGCTGTTCCGGCGACGCTGAGCAGCACGCCCCGTGCCCGAACTGCGTCTCGAGGCCCTGCAAGCGCTGCACCTGAAACCCGTCGATCTGCGGGTGCCGGCCGGGCAGTGCCTGGCGCTGCACGGCCCCTCGGGGACCGGCAAGACCCTGCTGCTGCGCGCCATCGCCGACCTCGACCCGAATACTGGCGAGGTCCACCTGGGTGGGATCGCGCGCAGCAGCTTGCGCGCCCCGGCGTGGCGGCGCCACGTCATGCTGGTGCCGGCGGAAAGCCACTGGTGGGCGGAAACCGTGCGGCCGCACGCCACGGACTGGGATCTCCACACCCTGGATCGGCTCGGCTTTGCGCCAGAGGTACTGGACTGGGAGGTGAGCCGCCTCTCCAGCGGTGAACGCCAGCGGCTGGCGCTGGCCCGCGCCCTCGCCGCCGGTCCCGGCGCCCTGCTCCTGGACGAGCCGACGGCCAACCTCGACGCCGCGAACAGCGCTCGGGTCGAAGCCCTGGTGGCGGACTATCGGCAGCGCCGTGCCGCGCCGGTGATCTGGATCACCCACGACGCCGCACAACGGGCTCGAGTCGCCGAGTTGCATGCTCGGCTGGGCGACGGCGGGGTGGAGCGCGAAACCCCGCCATGACCCTGATCGCGCTCACTCCGACCGGCTTGGGACTGGCCGCCCTCCTGGTGGTCGTGCTGGCCGCGCTCTCATGGCAGCTGCAGTTGGGCATTGGCCGGCGCATGCTGGTGGCCGCCGCGCGCAGCGCCGTGCAACTCGGGCTGCTAGGGCTGGTACTGGAGCGCCTGTTCGCGCAGACCAATCCCTGGTTGATCGGGGCCCTGACCCTGGTGATGCTCGGTGTCGCCGGTTACGAGGTGCTGGCGCGCCAGCAACGGCGGTTCCGCGGCTACTGGGGTTACGGCATCGGCGCAGTGTCGATGTTCGTCTCCTCGTTCTCGGTGACCCTGTTGGCGCTGCTGGTGATCGTGCGTGTCGATCCCTGGTACAGCCCACAATACCTGATCCCGCTGCTGGGCATGCTGCTGGGCAACACCATGAGCGGCGTGGCCATCGCCCTGGACAACCTGACCCGGACGGCTGCGGCGCAGCGGGGGCAAATCGAGGCACGGCTGATGCTGGGCGCCGACTGGACCGAGGCGATCGGCGAATACCGTCGCGAGGCCTTGCGCGCGGGCCTGATACCCATCATCAACGCCATGACCACCGCCGGGGTCGTCAGCCTGCCGGGCATGATGACCGGTCAGATCCTCGCCGGCAGCCCGCCCTGGGAGGCCGCCAAGTATCAGCTGATGATTCTGTTCCTGATCGCCGTCGGCACGGGCCTGGGCAGCATCGCCGCGGTTTGGGTGGGTTCGCGCCGCCTGTTCGATGGGCGCGAGCGGCTGATGCTGGACCGACTTAAGCGCAAGTAAGCCCCATGGCGGCGCAGCGTCGCAACGCAGCGTCTATTTGACAACCTTGAGGCTGGGTCGCTTACCGGTCTTGGCGACAGTCTTTTCAGCGCCACCATCATCCGGGCCGCTATCCCCGGGCTCCTCGGGAAAGAGCATGCCTTTGTTGTTCTCACGCGCGTAGACGCCCAGCACGGCGTGCGGCGGCACCGCGATCTCGCGGGAACTGCCACCGAAGCGGGCACTGAACAGGATCCCGTCATTGCCGATCTGCAGACCACGCACCGCGCTCGGGCTGATGTTGAGCACGATGCGCCCCGCCTCGACATACTCGTCCGGCACCCGGACGCCCGCGGCCGTGGCATCCACCAGCAGGTAGGGCGTGAGCCCGTTGTCGGTGATCCACTCGTAAAAGGCGCGAATCAGGTAGGGGCGGTTGGACGTCATCTGCTGACCGGCGCGCTCACTGCCGCATCTCCCGCTCGGCCTCCGTCAGGCTGATCAGGAAACCGTGCCGTTTGAAAACGTGGGCCGCATAGGTATTCACGGCCTTGGCCGCGGGGCCGCTCAACTCCACGCCCAGCGCGGGCAGGCGCCACAACAGCGGGGCGATGCTGGCGTCCACCAGCGAGAACTCATCGCTCATGAAGTACGGCCTGGCGACAAATATCGGTGCCGAGGTGGTCAGGGTTTCTCTGAGTTCCTTGCGCGCCTTGGTGGCGGTCTTGCCGCCACTCAGGATCTGGGCGGCGAGATCGAACCAGTCGCGCTCGACGCGGTAGATGAACTGGCGCGCATTGGCCCGCGATACCGGGTCGACCGGCAGTAGCGGGGGGTGCGGGAAGCGCTCGTCCAGGTACTCCATGATGATGCGCGCATCGAACAACACCAGTTCGCGATCGACCAGCATCGGCGTGGTGCCATAGGGATTCAGATCGATCACATCCTCGGGCGGACTGAGCGGATTGACATCGATTAGGTCGCAGGTGACGTTCTTCTCGGCCAGGACCACCCGCACGCGGTGGCTCTGCAAATCCCGCGGATCCGAGAAGAGGGTCATTACTGCGCGCTTGGTAGCCACAACCGCCATGCCAGACAACACTCCCGGGTAGAGGCGCCAGGCCTGCGCCGCAGCCCGCACCGAACAATAAAAAGGGGCGCTCAGTATAACAAACCGAGCGCCCCCAGATTCAGCTGTTGCGGCCGATCAATGCACGTCTTTCCAGTATTCTTTCTTCATCAGGTAGGCAACGACCGTGAATACCAGCAGGAACAACAGTACCCATACCCCCAGGGCCTGGCGTTCCAGCTTCATCGGCTCGGCGATATAGGCGAGAAAGGTGGCCAGATCGCGGGCCGCACCGTCGAATTCCGCCGGTGTCATGCTCCCGGGGCTGACCAGTTCCAGCCGATCCACCTTCTTTTCGATCTTGTCGCCGTGCGCCACGTCCTTGTAGACGGCGTGCTGTATTCCCTGCAGTTCCCACAGGACGTTCGGCATGCCGACGTTGGGGAACACGGGATTGTTCACGCCCATGGGGCGGGACGGATCGCTGTAGAACGATTTCAGATAACTGTAGATCCAATCGGCGCCACCGTGCTTGATGCGGGCGATCAGGGTCAGGTCGGGCGGCGGGGCGCCGAACCACGCGGCAGCGTCCGCTGCGGGCATGGCGATGGTCATCAGGTCGCCGATCTTGCCGTTGCTGAACATCAGGTTGTTCTTGATGTCGTCCTCGGACAGCCCGACTTTCGTGAACTGCTTGTAGCGCACGTACTTGGCCGCGTGACACCCCATGCAGTAGTTAACGAACAGCTTGGCGCCGCGTTGGATCGCCGCCTGATTGGCCAGGTCGATGTTGGCGGACTCCAGGTGCACTTCGCCGCCACCGGCAGCGAAGCCGGTCCAGGGCAGCAAGGCCAGGCAGGCGATGGCTATCAGCTTCTTCATTTCGTCACCCTCTCAGGAACCGGCTTGACCTTGTCGAACCTGCTGTAAATGGGCATCAGGAAGAAGAACGCGAAGTACAGGCCGGTGAATATCTGCGCCAAAAGAGTCCGCAGGTCGGTTGCCGACTGCATGCCGAGCCAGGCCAGGACCACGAAGGTCACGACGAAGATGGCGATGGCGACCTTGAATACCGGGCCTTTGTAACGGATCGATTTGACCGGGCTGCGGTCCAGCCAGGGCAGGAAGAAGAACACCAGGATGGCGGCGAACATCACCACCACGCCGGGGAACTGCGAGCCGAACATCGGCGGAATGGCGCGCAACATGGCGTAAAACGGCGTGAAGTACCATACGGGCGCGATGTGTTCCGGGGTCTTGAGCGGGTTGGCCGGCTCGAAGTTTGGCGGTTCGAGAAATAGTCCGCCCAGATCCGGGGCAAAGAAAACCACGGCACTGAACAGGATCAGAAAGCCGCCGACGCCGACGATGTCCTTCACCGAGTAATAGGGGTGGAAGGGAATGCCATCGGCGGGGGCACTGTCGCTCCAGCGATTGCCCTTGGGGCCTTTCTTGATTTCGATGCCGTCGGGGTTGTTGGATCCCACCTTGTGCAAAGCCACGATGTGCACGAACACCAGTGCCGCCAGGATGAACGGCAACGCGAAGTGGAAGGCGAAGAAGCGGTTGAGCGTGGCATCGGAGATGACATAGTCACCGCGGATCCAGACCGACAGCGGCTCGCCGATCCCGAAGGGGAAAGCCGCGAACAGGTTCACTATCACCTGCGCCCCCCAGTACGACATCTGGCCCCAGGGCAGCAGGTAACCGAAGAAGGCCGTCGCCATCATTGCCAGGTAGATGATCACGCCGATGATCCACAGCAATTCGCGGGGCTTGCGGTACGACCCGTAGATCAGGCCGCGGAACATGTGCAGATAGACCACGATGAAGAACGCCGACGCCCCGGTGGAATGCAGGTAGCGGATCAGCCAACCCCATTCGACATCGCGCATGATGTATTCGACCGAGGCAAAGGCGTCGGCATCCGAGGGCTTGTAGTTCATCGCCAGCCAGATCCCGGTGACGATCTGCAGCACCAGCACCAGCATGGCCAGCGAGCCGAAGAAATACCAGAAGTTGAAGTTCTTCGGCGCGTAATACTGCGCCAGGTGCTCGTTCCAGACCTTGGTGAGCGGGTAGCGCTCGTCGATCCAGTCGATGAATTTGCTCATGCTGCACCTCCGTCTTCACCGATCAGGATCAAGGTGTCAGAGAGATACTGGTGCGGGGGAACCACCAGGTTGGTTGGCGCAGGTACGCCACTGTAGACGCGGCCGGCGAGGTCGAACTTGGAGCCGTGACAGGGGCAGAAGAAGCCACCGCGCCAGGCCTCGCCGCCCATGTCGTCGGCGCCCACATCGGGACGATAGGTCGGCGAACACCCCAAATGCGTGCAGATACCCACCACCACGAGAAACTCGGGCTTGATCGAGCGATGCGGATTCTGGCAGTAGCTGGGCTGTTGCGGCACCTCGGAGTTGGGATCCGCCAAGCGGTCGTCCAAAGTCGCAAGGTCGGCCAGGTTCTCTTCGGTCCGCCGTACCACCCAGGTCACCTTGCCGCGCCACTTGACGCGCAGCAGGCCGCCAGGCTCCAGCTTGCTGATGTCAGCCTCTTCGGGTGCGCCAAGCGCCTTGGCGCGCTCCGACGGATTCCAGGAGGCCAGGAAGGGCCAGGCGGCGAAGCCCACCCCCACCGCGCCCACGACCGACGTGACTGCGGTCAGGAAGCGGCGTTTCTTCAGATCAGCACCTACAGCAGTCATGAAGTCCCCCGGTGAGATTGTTGTTACGTAGACCGAGCATGAGGCGGACCAGCGGCGTCCCATCCTGATGTGCCGCAATGCCTCGAAATGACCGGCGATTCTCCACCAGCAACGCGCGCGTGGTCAAGCCTTAAGGGGCCCGGGCCTGCACTAGGACAAAAAGCCGTCAAGCGGGGTTGGCTATGTCCACGAACCGGTGCTCGATGCCGAACCGGGCGGCCAGTTCCGCCCCCAGCGCCTGGACCCCATAGCGCTCGGTCGCATGGTGCCCGGCGGCATAGAAATG
>JBFZDU010000158.1:0-7842 GCA_041307205.1 Gammaproteobacteria bacterium
GGGGGGGGGGCGCCCCCCCCCCCCCCCCCCCCCCGCGGGAACCAGCCGGACCTTGGGCCGGTCTATCAGACGCGAGCCACTGACAACCTTGAGGCCGTCGTCCCATGCTGATCATGAAGCCTTCCGCCCCCAAACCATCCGAGATCACCGACCGCACAGTCTGGGAGCAGCGCCGGCAGTTTCTGCGCCAGGCCGCCGCGGCCGGGATTGGCGCTGGGCTGGCCGGTAGCGCGGCGCCGGTGGCGGCGCTACAGCAGGGACCGGGCAAGCAGCCGCGCGTGCCCGGGGTGGTCGCGACTGCCTACGGCGCCGACCTGGAGCCCACGGCCTACGAATATGTCACCGGTTACAACAACTTCTACGAGTTCGGTACCGACAAGGACGATCCCGCCCGCCATGCCGGCTCCCTGCAGACCCGGCCCTGGACGGTCCAGGTCGAGGGCGAATGCGAGCGGCCGGGCGAGATCGGGATCGAGGACATCCTGACCAAATTGCCTCAACAGGAGCGCATCTACCGCCTGCGCTGCGTCGAGGCCTGGGCGATGGTGGTGCCCTGGGTCGGCTTTCCGCTCGGGGATCTGCTCAAGCGGTTCCAGCCGACCTCGCGCGCCAAGTATGTCGAGTTCGAGACGCTGTACGATCCCGAGCAGCTGCCGGGGCAGCGTCGCCGCGTCCTGGACTGGCCGTACCGCGAGGGCTTGCGCATGGACGAGGCCATGCACCCGCTGACCCTGCTCGCCACCGGGCTGTACGGCGAATTGTTGCCCAACCAGAACGGCGCCCCGTTGCGGTTGGTAGTGCCGTGGAAATACGGGTTCAAGAGCATCAAGTCGATCGTCAGGATCCGCTTTACCGAAACTATTCCCGAGACCACCTGGTGGAAATCGGCGCCGAATGAGTACGGCTTCTATGCCAACGTGAATCCGGCGGTCGATCACCCGCGCTGGAGCCAGAAGGCGCACCGGATCATCGGTGCCGGCCTGTTCTCGTCCAAGGAGCCGACCTTGCCGTTCAACGGTTATGCCGAACAGGTGGCGAGCCTGTACCAGGGCATGGACCTGACCCGCTTTTACTGACCATGCCGGCCCAGGCGGCCCTGGTCCGTTGGTTGGGCAAGCCAGCGGTGTTTCTCGCCTGCGCGGTGCCGCTTGCCCTGCTGGTGTGGGGCGCGGCGCACAACGACCTGGGCGCCAACCCGTTGGAAAGGGTGATGCATACCACCGGCGCCTGGACCCTGCGCCTGTTGCTCTTGACCCTGGCGGTGACGCCGTTGCGGCAACTCACGGGCTGGAACTGGCTGCAGCGCTTTCGCCGCCTCTTGGGCCTGTACGCCTTCTTTTACGCCTGCCTGCATTTCACCGCCTGGCTGTGGTTGGATCAGGGGTTCAGCTGGTCGGCGATCCTGACCGATATTGGCAAGCGGCCCTACATCACGGTCGGCTTCACGGCCTTCGTGCTGCTGATTCCGCTCGCCGCCACCTCGACCCGGGGCATGCTGCGGCGGCTGGGCGGCAGGCGCTGGCAGCGTCTGCACCGGTTGGTGTACGTGATCGCGCCGCTCGGCGTGCTGCATTTCGTCTGGCTGGTCAAGGCCGACTGGCTGGAGCCAGCCGCCTACGGCGTCATCCTGGCGCTGCTGTTGCTGCTGCGTCTGCCGCAGTGGCGCCAAAGGGCCGAGGCCTTGGGCAACAAGGGGCTGCCGCTCCGCTTTTCCCGCTGAACGAACTTTTCCCGCCGGTGGTGCCGCCCGGGCCGGCGACGCGGTATTGCTGTAGCTCAAGGTCCCGCATGTTGCGGGCCGCAACTCTTGGGCCTGCCCTAGCGGCCTGAAGGGTTCTCCGGGGTGGTGTCCCGCTCAAGTCCATAAAGACTCCGCGTTAAATACCCTGGTGGACCTTTTTGGCTCAAGGGCGCGCAGCGCCTCGGCTCTTGGAGCACCGCGACCCTGTCGCCCCGCGAATAACGAATCCGTGCTGTGAAAGGACAGCCGGGGCAGCCTGCCCGAGTGCGCGGCCGGCCTGGGCGTCGCGTTGATCCCGAAAGGGACCCCGGTCGGCTGCGGCCTCTGCCATCGACAGAAATAGCTGGTCCTTGGCGGCCGCGTAGCTCCCGGGGACTACGCAGCCGCCGTTTCCATTACCGGAGAACGCCGGCGCAGGCGGTCACTGCCCCGCGGCGCATAAACGACCTTTGCGGGCCAGTTGCCAATCGCCTTCGTGCTCGGGCGCGAAACACGCCCCGTCCCCTGATCACCAATTCAACGACCGGAAATTTCCCTTGAACCGCCAGATTCCCAGGGCCCGGTCGCGCTGCCAGCGCAAACCCTCCGGAAGGTAGTAACGTTCGTTGTGGTCCACGCCGAGGTCGAAACCGAAGGCCGCCGAACAATCCTTTTTCCGCACTATCAACGCAATGTTGTAGCCCTTTTGCTTGATCTTGGCAGCGCGGCAGTCGAACCCCGCCTTGACGCAGTTGAGCAGCAGCAGGCCGGCATTCCACAGCGTGACGTGACCGGTCGTGATCTGTTGGCGCATCGGCGGCACGATCAGGCAGAGCACGCCGCCGTCGTTCAGTTGCTCGCGGATCTTGGTGAGGAACAGGCTGGTATTCGGCACGTGTTCGAGGACATGACTGGCCAGGATGGCGTCGAATCTGCGCTCGAACGGGTGGGTCTCGAACCTGCCGACTATATGGTTCGACGCTGTGACGTGCGGTACGGCGTCGATCGAGTAGCATTCCCGGAACACCCGGGCCGCCTCGATGTATTCGGTCTGGACTCTGTGCCCGGCACCTACGTCCAGGAACGAGCCGTTGGCGCCGCTCTCGGCTGCGACGGCCAGGAATCGGTCGATCGCATAGCGGGCGCGCACTGGATCTTTAGAGCCGAACATGGGGTTAAGCGCTGCTCCGGTTCGTGTTGCCGCTGGGCTGTGCATGATAGCCCAGTGCCCGGCGATGCTCATGCGCCGCCCGCCATGCCCGCGGGGAAGCGGCGTAGCGATGTGCCCAAGTCACGCAGCCTTTGGCCAGGTCAGGTCCGCTGCACCTTTCCGGTGGCGCAGACCCAAGCCAGGTGGTGGCCGGGGGAGCGGCCGGCGCGCCCGGAGAACAGTGCTGGCGGGTAGGTTGGGCGGTGGCGTCGGTAGGCGCTCGCCTGGGCCGAGAAGTGGTCCTTGAAATCGCCGCCAGGGTTCACAGTGGTTTTTCGAGGAACAGGTACTGTACGGGCCGCGCGCCGCTGGCTGCGGCGCCGAAGCCTTCTGCCAGGTACAGCCGCTGCGCGGCTGGATTGTCCGCCCGTACCTCCAGGGTGAGCTTGCAGCAGCCGAGCGCCCGGGCATGGTCGGCGATGGCCCGCAGCAGAGCGCGGGCGATACCCCGGCCGCGTTGTTCGGGCAGTACCGCGATGTCGTGCAGGTTCAGCAGGGGCTGGCCGCGGAAGGTGGAATAGCCGAGGAAGCAGGTCGCAAAACCGGCGGCAACCGTGCCGACTCCGGCCAGGAACACGCGGGCGGTCGGATGCTGGGCGAGATCCTGAGTGACCCGTTCCAATACCGGCGGCGGCAGCGCCGCGCCGCGACCCAACGGGTCGCGCGCGTAGGCGTCGAGCAGGCGGCGATAACTGGCCGCGTCGAACGGGTCTTCCAGCCGGGCCTGCCTGACCCAAATGCTGGGTGCACGGCTGCTCATGTGCGCTCGGCCCAGTCCAGGGCAAATTGGCGTGCTACCCGGCCGCTGCGCGAACCGCGGTAAGTGGCCCACTGCAGGGCCGCGAGCCGGGTCGCCTCGTCCGCGGTCTCGCGGCTGCCGAAACGCCGCAGCCAGTGATCGCAGATCGCCAGGTACTGCGCTTGGGTATAGGGGTAGAAGGGCAGCCAAAGGCCGAAGCGTTCGGACAGCGAGGTCTTCTCCTCCAGCGTTTCGCCGGGGTGAATCTCGCCGTCCACCAGCCGCGTCTCCTGGTTCTCGCGCTGGTATTCGGGCAAGAGGTGGCGGCGATTGGAGGTCGCGTAGACCAGCAGATTGTCCGGCGGGGTGGCAATGGAGCCTTCGAGCACGGCTTTCAGTGACTTGTAGTCTGCATCATCGCCCTCGAAGGAGAGGTCGTCGCAATAAACGACGAAGCGCTCCGGCCGGCCCTGGAGCTGCGCAACGATGTCCGGCAACTCGACCAAGTGCGCCTTGTTCACCTCCAGCAGGCGCAGGCCCTGCGCCGCCAGGGCATTGAACACGGCCTTGACCAGCGTCGACTTGCCGGTGCCCCGCGCGCCCCACAGCAGCACATTGTTCGCCGGCCGACCGGCGACGAACTGCCGCGTGTTGCGCAGGATCTCGGCCTTTTGCGCGTCCATGCACAGCAGGTCGTCCAGGGCCACCCGGTGCGGCTGGGGTACTGCCTCGATCCGGCCGTGACCGCCCGACTGGCGCCAGCGGAAGGCCTCCCGGCCCCAGTCGGGCGGTGATGGTGCCGGTGGCAGCAGTTGGGCCGGGCGATCCACCAGGTTCTCGGCGCGGCTTAGGAGTCTTTCGATGTCGGTCATGGCGGTGTGGGCAGGGAAACAATCGCGAGCATACCGAGCGCAGCGGTCAGCGGCAAAAGCGCTGCCGCGGCCGCAAACGACCACGCCGCAGTGGCGGCGGGGCGTGGTCTGCTAGGCGGGGTTAACAGCTCGGGGTGGCCCGACCAGTGCTGCTTCAGTGGGCCTTTTTGACTTCGTCGAAGGGGTCGACCTCTGCCTCGTCGACCGTCGCCTTGTGGTCGCGGGGGCTCCAGCTGCCGTGGCAGCGATCGGCCTCGACACCCTGCAGGGTCAGTAGGGTCCAGGTGGTCGCGATCGCCCACATCCCGAGGCCCAGCCCGATGGTCGTCCAGCTGATGCCTGCGACTCCTGTGGGGCCACCGAAAAAGCCGAACACGACGCTGACCAGGCCGAACAGCCAGAATACGGTGATCGGGGCGGCGCAGTTGGTACCGCAGCCGTAGCGGCATGCCGCTACCGGGGGCAACAAGGCTGCGGTGAGGTACTTCTTCATCCCTGCGGCTCTCCGTGGATTGGAGGTTTTTTAATATGGTCAATGGCATATAGCACAGGCGGGCAGTGGCCGCCAATGCGGGAAAGGCCCGGTCAGGCGGTGAGTCCGCCTTGGCCGGCGCCCGGTACCGGCCGTCAGGCCGACAGTTCCTGGGTCAGGAAGGGACGAATGACGGCCAACATCTCCTTGTGGACGCGCAATCCCCCGGCGACGATGTTGCCGGTATCGAAATGACGCTCACCGCCGGCGAGGTCGCTGACGATGCCCCCCGCCTCGCGCACCAGCAGTACGCCGGCGGCGAAGTCCCAGGACTCCAGCCCCAGCTCCCAGAAGCCATCGGTGCGCCCCGCCGCCACATAGGCGAGATCGAGTGCGGCCGATCCGGGCCGGCGGATCCCGGCGGTGTCGCGGATAAAGGCCTTGAGCATGCGCAGGTAGGGGTCGAGGAAGCGCTGGTCCCGGAACGGGAAACCGGTGCCGAGCAGCGCGCCTGCCAGGCCCTTGTGGTTGGTGGCGCGGATGCGCCGGTCGTTCAGGTAGGCCCCGTTGCCTTTGTCGGCGGTGAACAGCTCCTCGCGCAGCGGGTCGTACACCACGGCGGTCACCAGCTGGTCGCGGTATTTCAGGGCGATGGAGATCGAGAATTGCGGCAAGCCGTGGAGGTAATTGGTGGTGCCGTCCAGGGGGTCGATGATCCACTGGTAGTCGCCGCCACCGTGGCGGCCGCCTTCTTCGGCCAGGAAGCCATGATCGGGGTAGACCTTGCGGATGGTGTTGACGATGGCCTGCTCGGCGGCGCGGTCGACTTCGGAGACGAAATCGTTCGGCTGCTTCTCTGACACCTTCAGGGTGTCGAGGCGACTGTGGTAACGCAGCAGGACGTTGCCGGCCTGGCGCGCCGCACGTACGGCGATGTTAGTGGTCGGATTCATGGGCGGCGAAGGATACCGGATGCCCGCCAGCGGCGAAACCGCCGCCGCGACGCTGATGCCAGTAAAGGGATGCGCGGCGCCGGCCGCTCCCGTACCCTTTGGCGGTCATGTTGCACAACATTCGAATCGTACTGGTCAATACCTCGCACCCCGGCAACATCGGCGCGGTGGCCCGGGCCATGAAGAATATGTGCCTGGAACAGCTGGTGCTGGTGGCGCCGCAGCGCTTCCCCAGCGACGAGGCGGTCGCCCGGGCGTCGGGTGCAGACGACATTCTGGCGCAGGCGCGGGTGGTCGGGGATCTGGATGCCGCGATTGCGGATTGCCGCCTGGTGGTGGGGGCGAGCGCCCGCCTGCGCAGCGTCGACTGGCCGCAGCTCGATCCACGCGCCTGTGCCCAGACCGCCTGGGTTGAGGCCGGGCACGGGCCGGTGGCCCTGCTGTTCGGCCGCGAGAATTCCGGGCTCACCAACGATGAACTGGCGCGCTGTCGCTACCTGGTGCACATCCCGGCCAACCCCGACTACAGCTCGCTGAATGTCGCCATGGCGGTCCAGGTGGTGAGCTACGAGTTGCTGATGGCCGCCCGCGCTGGGGTGGCGGCCGCCGAGCCGCTGCCGGAGCGTGCCACAGCCGGGCAGCTGCAGGGCTTTTTCGACCACCTTCGCCAAGCCATCGGCGACGTCGGTTTCACCGATCCGCGCCAATCCGATCGCCTGATGCGGCGTTTGCGTCGGTTGTTCCTGCGCGCCGAGCCCGATCCCTACGACCTGAACATACTGCGCGGCATCCTGAGCGCGGCCCAGGGCCGCAAGTCGATGCGCCGATGAGCGTTGCCGGGCCCGGATCGGCTAAACTGACGGGCCATTCCGCCAGGCATTATTGCAGGTGACCAGATGTTCGAGCGTGTGCGCGAGGATGTCCGGGCCGTGTTCGAGCGCGATCCCGCTGCCCGCACGACCTGGGAGATCCTGACCACCTATCCGGGAATCCATGCGGTGCTCGTCCATCGGGCGGCGCATCGGCTGTGGAGTGCCGACCTGAAATGGCTGGCGCGGGTGCTGTCGAACCTGGCCCGCTGGTTCACCGGGATCGAGATTCACCCCGGGGCGACGATCGGGCGGCGCTTCTTCATCGACCACGGCATGGGGGTGGTGATCGGCGAAACCGCGGTGATCGGTGACGATTGCACCCTTTACCACGGCGTGACCCTGGGTGGCACCACCTGGGAGAAGGGCAAGCGCCATCCGACCCTGGGTCGGGACGTGGTGGTGGGCGCGGGTGCCAAGGTGCTGGGGCCGATCGAGATCGGGGACGGTGCGCGCATCGGCTCCAATGCCGTGGTGGTCAAGGCGGTGCCGCCAGGTGCGACCGTGGTGGGCGTGCCCGGACGGCTGATCGAGGCGCCACGGCCGACCGGACACCGTGAGCGGACGGCGTCGAAGATGGGTTTCGACGCCTACGGTGCCACGCGCGACGCGCCCGACCCGGTGGCGCATGCCATCAACTGCATGCTCGACCACATCCACGTGGTCGATGCCCGGCTGGAACGGATGTGCGAAACCTTGCGCGCCATGGGGTACGAGCCGGACAATCAAGAACTACCCGATCTCGAAACCTGCGAGATTGTCTCTACTGCGGAAGAATTGAAGAAAATTCATTTGGATACTGAGACGTCCTCACAGCAGGATGGCGGTCAAAGCAATACTTGACTAAATTACTAGGCATTGTATAGTAAGGGGCGATTCGGACCTTAGGAGCATGCCCGGTGAGGTTGACAACCAAAGGACGTTACGCCGTAACGGCGATGCTGGACCTGGCCCTGCATCATGGCCAGGGACCTATAACCCTTTCTGACATCGCCCAGCGCCAGGGG
>JBFZDU010000159.1:0-8802 GCA_041307205.1 Gammaproteobacteria bacterium
CGATCTTTACTACCGGTGCGAGCGGCCGCCCCTGCCCCGCAAGGATCCAGGCGCGCTCTCGGAAAATCCTAACCCTATCCAGTGGCTGGGGAAACTGACAGCGATTATGGCAAGACGCCGCGCGGCGCCTGCCCGTGAGCAATGTGCGCCAGCAGACAGACAGGGACCAGGGTGCTGCGTAGCTTGGCATACAGGCAGCCGACCGAGCGAGCCATTTCACCAGGGTGCCAGAGTCTCGGGCACCAACTGACATGGAGTTGGCGGAATAAAGGGTCGGTCCCGCACCACTCGCCGTCGCACCCTAGGCACGGCCCGCACCACAGGAGATCCGCCATGAGGCTACTTGACCCCCGGAAACAGACGCAGCGGCTTGTGATCAATTCGGTTGCCGCAGCACTGCTGCTCGGCCTTGCCGGTTGTTCCGGCATGTCGACCCAGGACACGAACACCGCAATCGGTGCCGGCGTGGGCGCCGTCGGTGGTGCCGTGCTGACCGGCGGCAGTGCACTCGGCACGGTCGGGGGTGCCGCCGTAGGCGGCGTCATCGGCCACGAAGTCAGCGACGACGAATGATGGGCGACCGGCGACGCGCAGGCCTGACCGGTCGCTGCGTCGCCGGGTAAGTAATACCACGCACGTGGCTGGCACTCACTTGGAGATATTCGTAATGACTAGAAAATTCATAGAAACTTTTGGCATCGCCATGGTCACCGGCGTCTTGCTCGTGGCGTTGTCGGCATGCGAACAGCCGGGTCCGGCAGAAAAGGCCGGCGAGAAGCTCGACAATGCAGTGGAAAAGACCGGTGAGCAGCTTGAAGATGCCGGTGACAGCATTCGCGACGCGACCACGCCCGGCAGCAACTAGGCGACGACTCATCGCGCCACCATGCTGCCGTAGCAAATGGGGCCGCCAGACCGCCCCCCACCCCGGTCCGCGGTGGGGGGGCGGTTTGGCGAACCTTATGCGGCGGCTCGATCGGTGTTGTCCGCAATTGCGCGGACCGATAATCCGTCGCACGCTCCGTATCCGGCACGCTGCGATGCTGCCGGAGGCGACAGTGTTCTGCTGGAAGACCTGGCTGAATCCCGCCTGGCATTACCGACGGCCGCCGACCGAGGGAACCAAGGCGCCTGCCGCAGCGCCTTCGCCCCCGCCTACTGTCACTTGGTGCGCATATCATTCCTGACAGACTGCACGCCCGGCACCTCACGGGCGATCTCCACCGCCTTGTTGATGTCGGCCTGCGAGTTGACGAAACCGCTGAGCTGCACCACGCCTTTGAAGGTCTCCACGTTGATCTCTGCGGACTTTAGGGACGGCTCGTTGAAAACTGCGGCCTTCACCCTGGTCGTCAGTACCGTATCGTCGATATATTCGCCAGTGCTCTCCTGTTGCGCCGTACCCGCGCAGCCGACGATAAAGGCCAGCACGACCGGCACGAGTACCGATCGAAAGGGTCTGAGTTTTTTCATGACGGGATTCTCCAGTTAAAGGATCAGGTGATGCCGACCCTGAATCAGCAAGGATTCGGCAGGCGTTAGCGGGCTAGCGATCGGCTTGTGGCAGCTAACCCCAGTGCGATTGCGCTAAATCTTTCCTAACAGCAACAGCACGACCACCACGACCAGGATCAAACCAAGACCGCCACTAGGGGCGTAACCCCAACTCCGGCTGTGTGGCCAGGTCGGAATCACGCCGAGCAGCAGCAGCACCAAGACGATGATCAGGATGGTCCCGAGTGTCATTTCGCTTCTCCCTAAGGTCCAAGTATTCACAATGCCGGCTGGCGGCGATTGCCGAACAGCAGGCTTACCGACGCCTGCGAGATCGGGACCCAACAAGCGACGGTACCACTATTGCGGATTTCCAGGCCCTTCTCTGTACGCCAACGAACAGAACGCCATCACCAGCTCGATCCGACACACCCACTCCCCCGACGGCACGATGCGCACGGCCTCACCCTGCCCCCTTGTCTGGTCTGTAGCGGTCCCGTCCTCGATCGGGTCTCGCCTCGACCCTGCGTCACAATGTACGACAGCGTACAGACGGCTACTGATGGCTTGGCCACATTGACTCATGCGTGATGCGCCGCCGCCACTGCGGTCCATCCACCAAAGTGCCGCATGCACGACTCGCGGCACGCAAGAAGTATGCGGGTTTACCCCGAGAGAACCATTCATGAGGTGCTACAGGATCGTCATGCGCACGCGGCACACGCCACGCACGACCTTGGCCCTTTCGTGCAATCCGCAGGATTTCACTCGCGATTGGCGAACGCACGGACCCGCGACCGGCAACGCCAGCGGCAAGCATGCTCGTCAGCCCGCCCGCTTGGTCTCTCGATCACACCACAGGGCGGTCCGCTCGGCTCGCCACGAGGCCTTTCCGGCTGCGACACCGGTACTTCTACTGGAACTTCTTTGGTTGCCTGCATTGAGCGCCTCCGGGCCACGGCTCCTGCAATGAGCGAATCCCAGATCCGCGTGTTCCTGATGTCCGCCAATGCGGCTCACGTCGCGAACGTCCGGGAAGCGCTGGGATGTGTTGGAAAGAACGCGGAAAGCGAGCGCGCTTTTCGCCTGGAGACGGCAAGTCGCGTCGACGATGCGCTCGCGCAGCTGCGCTACGGTGGCATTGACATCGTGTTGCTTGACCATACGCCGCCGGAGGATCAGGTTCCAACGACGTTGGATCGACTCCTGAACGCGGCGTCGCTGATACTCGTCATGCAGCGCCAGTCGGCGCGGGGTGATGAGGGGATCATTAGCTATGTCGTGCGCAACAGCGCGGTGGTCGAAGCAGCCGTCAATGTCCGTGCCGACATCGGCTGGCTGAAGGAAGGACTGCGTATCGCCCTCACGAGCACGCTCGGCCTGACCGCGCTTAGGACCAGCGAAACGCGCTTTCGGGCCATGAGCGATGCCTCGCCGCTAGGGGTCTTCATGGCCGATACAGATGGCCGTTGTGTCTACACCAACGCGGCCTACGAGAAGATCTCCGGACTGACATTCGAGCAATCGACTGGCACCCGATGGAGCGGCTTAGTACACCCGCAGGACCGCAAACGCGTCCTCGCCGCCTGGCGGGACGCTGTGCACGGCAACAGGCCGTTTCGGTCGGAGTTCCGCATTCAGCGCCGAGACGGCAGCGTCGCGTGGACTCGCGTAAACGGCGCGGCTATGTACGACGGCACTCCTGTCCATGGACATATTCGGACCGTGGAGGATATCACCGTCATCAGGTAACGGCTAAGAGCCGGTAGACACTTTGCTTGTGCTCACTTGGCAAGCAGGTGCAAGCGATGTTCGCCGTGGACCTGGCTACGTCCTAGGCGATGACGCAGGCGGAGTTCGCGCGCCGCGCTCCACCTGCGCATCGATGAATGGCCGGCGTGGGTCGAGGAGTGCTGGCTGTGAACCTGGATATCTACCGCAAAGACTTCGTAATCGTTGTCGTGGCGCTTTCCGCTCTCGCACTTTACTGGATGCTGGCGCCTTTCTGGGGCGCGCTGGCCTGGGGCATCTGCCTCGCATTCTTGTTGGCGCCGGTGCATCGCTGGCTGGCGCGCAAGCTGACGGGACGCGCCAGCCTATCGGCGGGGATCATTACCCTGTTGGTACCTGTCCTGCTCGCGGGCCCGCTGGTCAGCCTCGGCGTGGTATTTTTGGACCAGGTCGCGGGGCTGATCAGACACCTGCAAGAACAGCCCCTGCGCTTCGATGTCAGTCTGCTCACGCAGTTGGAGCGGTACCCGGGAATTGGCAGCCTGGCCGAATGGCTGCGCCAGCACCTCACGGCCACGACCGAACAGCTCCAAGGCTGGCTGGTTAGCGCCACTCAGACGCCGCTGCAGTCGCTTGCCGCCACGGGCGGCAATTTCGTGCTCGGCGCTATCGGCACGGTCGTTGACTTTTTCGTCATGCTGTTCCTGCTGTTCTTTCTGTTGCGCGACGGCCGCCACATGCTTGGCCGCATGGTCCGCCTGATCCCGATGGAGCCGAAACGCAGGGGTGAACTGCTCAAGCTGGTGGGCGACACAACCCGCGCCGTAGCTTACGGCACGGTCATGACCGCTTTCGCCCAAGGCGCGCTGGTGGGCATCGGCTTTGCCATCTTGGGCCTGCCGTCAGGCATCGTATTCGGCGTGCTGGCGGGGTTTCTGGCGCTGTTGCCGGTGGGTGGTGCCGCCCTGGTTTGGGTGCCGGCGATCATCGTTTTGGTCGCCACGTCGCAATGGGGCTCGGCGCTCTTGCTGGCGAGTTGGGGCCTGGTTGTTTCGGTCTCTGACAACCTGTTGCGAGCCTTCTTGATTTCCAGCCAGATGCCAGTGTCGACTCTCGCCGTATTCGTCGGTGTTATCGGGGGGCTCTCGGCTTTCGGCATCATCGGCGTAATCATCGGGCCAGTGTTGCTGACCGTTATGGCCGCGCTGCTGCGTTTCGTCGACGAGACGCTTTCACGTCAGCCCTGACACCTCTGGTTCGTGCCGCACTACACTGCCAGGCAGGCTGGACCGGCCATGTCGGGACCCGTCGAACATTGCGCATGTTTGGCATGAGTCCGTTTCGTTCAGGTCGACGGGGCCCAGCGATCCCCGCAGAGATACCCGGTAATCGCTGAATTCGACGCCCGTGTGCGATTGCCACCTAGCCGCATGTCTCGCCGGGATCCGGAAGTTCGGGGCGATGTGGTCAAGCAGCTTGCGCGGTCGTTCGAAAAAGCACAGCCGTCGCTATGGCTTGAGAAGGAGCGTGCGAGATGCGCCGATCACAGCGGGCCTAAAACGGATAGAACGCGCTGTGATGATCAACCTCTCGCTAGTTCCGAACTAGAGCTTTGGCTTACAAGCGCTTTTCGACATAACCCAGTTCGCCCGGTGTGATATGCGGGTTAGTCTGCTAACAGAGGATGCACGCGTGCCTGAGATCCCTGATTCAAGACTTTGGCGTGAGGATTTGGAAGTCCTGCGCAGGTTGTTATTGCAACCGTCGGTTGATGATCAAGCACTGGAGTCCGCCCTGCGCACCGCTCGTGGGCGCCAACCTTTGCCGGTGGTATGGCTACTCGGCAAGTCCCAGTCTGGCAAGACTTCCATCATCCGCGCCCTGACGGATAGCCCAGTCGCCGAGATCGGCAACGGATTCCGGCCCTGCACCCGTACCGCCCGTCTCTATGACTTCCCGGCCGAGGCCCCGGTGGTACGCTTCCTGGACACCCGCGGTCTGGGGGAGGTCGCCTATGACCCCGCCGAGGACATCCGCTTCAGCGAGTCCCAGGCGCACCTCGTGCTCGGGGTCATGAAGGCAACGGACCTGGGCCAGGATGCGGTCTTCGAGGTCCTGCGCGCGGTCCGCCGCCGCCATCCCCAGTGGCCGGTGCTGATCGCCCAGACTGGGCTTCATGAGGGCTATCTGCCGGACGCGGAGCACCTGTTGCCCTATCCCTTCGACCGGGAGCCCTGGCCGCTGGCGGTCTCCAACGATCTGACCCGCGCCTTGCTCGCCCAGCGCGATGGCCTGGGCCGGCTGCCGGGTCCTGTGGCGCTACGCTGGGTACCCATCGATCTGACCCTCCCGGAGGACGGGCTGGAGCCGGCCGACTATGGGCTCGACGCCCTCTGGGCGGCCATTGGACAGGTCTCGAGCCTGGATCTTCAGGCGCGGTTGCGCGGCGACCCCGGGGTGCGCGATACCTTTGCGCGCGCCGCTCACCCGCATATTGTCGGCTATGCCCTGGCGGCGGCCGGAGTCGGCGCCTTGCCGGTGGTGGACCTGGTGGCGGTGCCGGCGATCCAGGCCAAGCTCCTGCACAGCATGGCCGTGCTCTATGGTCAGGGCTGGACGCGCCGCGAGGTCTCCGAGTTCCTCGGACTCCTTGGTCTGGGTGTTGGCGTCGGCTATGGGAGCCGCCTCGTGGGCCGGGCGCTGGTCAAGCTCGTCCCCTATCTGGGGCAGACGCTTGGCGCCCTGTGGGGGGCGACGGCCAGTGGGGCGACCACCTATGCTTTGGGCAAGGCTGCGGGCCATTACTTTGGTGCCTGCCGGGTCGGGGAGCGGATCGACGCGGTGGACCTGCGGCGGATCTATACGCAGGCCCTGGCCTCAGGAGCCAAACTGATCAAGAGTCAAGTCGATCAGCCCGGGCGCACGTAGCAGGGGATCTTCTTGCCTATTCCCTAACTTGGATTAATGCGTAATGTTCAGCCGAAGCGACCGCCTGCGCCTGTCCGCCCTCCTGCTGTGGACAGTGCCGCTGGTAGCCCTCCTGCCTTTGGGCCTCTGGTGGTTGTGGCAGAACGGAGTCATGGCCTATTGGCTGGTGGCCACGTTGGGGTGCAGCGCCGCGGGCTTTGGTCTCCAGCTCTGGCTGCGTCGGCGCGATCATCGGCTGCTCGCCGATGCCCAGACTGCTCCCGACCCCCATTGGCCGCCCAAGTCGAAGGCGGCGTGGGACGCCGTCGAGGCTATGGCCGATGGGATCAAGCCGGAAGACTGGCCGCTGTCTGACGGCCCCCGGCTTTTTGCCCTGGGGCGCGATGCCCTGGATCAGGTGGCGCGGCTCTATCACCCGGACAAGGAGCGGCCCCTGCTGGAACTGACCCTGCCCCACGGTCTGCTGATCGCCGAGCGGGCCTGCCGGGACCTGCGTACCGAGATCGCCGGTCAGATCCCCTTCAGCCACCGCCTGACCCTGGGGGACCTGGTGCGCGCCTACCGCTGGAAGGCGACCGCGGAGCGCCTGCTCGATCTCTATCGTGCCGGCCGGCTGATCGTCAATCCGGTCAATGCCGTGTTGAGCGAAGGCTGGGAGCGCCTGCGCGGCCGTGCCTTCAATTCCGCCTGGTCCGACCTGCATCGCTGGCTACTCCAGGAATTCGTCCGCAAGGTGGGCTACTACGCCATCGAGATCTACAGCGGACGCCTGACGCTCGCCGAGGGGAAGTCTGCCGCCGCGCTCACCCCAGGCTCCCGTCGCGACTTGGAGCAAGCGCAGGCCCATGCGGGCGTCCTCGCCGACGAACCCCTGCGCATCCTGGTCCTGGGCCGGGCGCATGCTGGCAAGTCGAGCCTCATCAACGCCCTTTTTGACCGACTGACCGCACCCTCTGACGTCCTTACGGACCCGACGGCGACCGTCGTCCCCTATCGCCTGGAGCGCGAGGGTGTCGCCACCGCCCTGGTCTTCGACACCCCGGGGATCGGCACGGATGCGCTGCCGGCCGAGGCCCTGGAACGCCTCGCGAGTGTCGCCGACCTGGTGCTTTGGGTTACCGCCGCCCATCGCCCGGATCGCCAGGTGGAGCGGGAGTGCCTGGACCGCATCCGCGCCGGCTGGACCGCTCGGGCAGACCGACATCGACCCCCTTTGCTGGTCGCCGTAAGCCATATCGACCTGCTACGCCCACCTCGGGAATGGCTGCCGCCCTACGACCTCATCGATCCCGTGGGCGCCAAGGCGGTGAATATTCGCGCCGCGTTGGCGACAGCGGCCGAAGACCTGGCAGTGCCGGTGGCCGATGCGATCCCCGTCTGCCTGGCCGAGGGCCGCGTCTATAACGTGTCGGACACCCTGTGGTCCACCCTGCTCGACCGTCAGGGCGCGGCCGACAAGGTCCGGCTCCTGCGGTGCCTGGACGAGCGCAAACAGGCAGAGGACTGGCCGCTTATCCGGCGTCAACTGGCGAGCGCCGGGCGTTTCCTGGCAAAACTACCGGGGCGGTTGATGGGGTGATGCGCGCCGGGGCCAACCGGACAACTACTGATCGCGGCAGGTGCCCGGCCAATGCCCAGTCTTTTTATTGGGCAGAGTTCGTCCGGGTCTTGGCGGGTGCCCCCGGCGAACGGGCCGGCGGTGCTGGCGTTTGGTCAGACGGGCCTGCTGCATTGGGGCGCCGCGTCCTTGCTCCTGGCAATGCTGAGAACAAGGGGCGCGCCAAGGCGACCAGAGTAATGATATGCCGGGCGGCTTCGAGGATGGGAAAACTGGCGTTCGGCAAAGGCTCCGGACCCTGCGGTTTCGGCGCGTGGCGCTGGGTGAGTTCTCCAATGAAGAACCCCATGCCTCCTGCCCAGAGCAATACAGATGGATCTGTCATCCATTGGCGGAATCTTCGGTCCAGTGCGGCGCCGCGAGCCCCCACCAACCGCCGTCGGACCTGGAGCCGGTGCTCCGCTTCGCCGATTTGACGGGTTAAGCGAGGGCGAAATGCGGCACGAATTCGAAAGCCGGCGGTCATCCGTGTGTCTCCGCATCCGGGAATTCCGACGTCGCCGGGTCTAAACGGCGAGCGTTGGCTGGAAACCGCAACCTGCGACCGAGGCGGCGGATTAGGTTCCAGAGTATGAGCGCGGCCAGCAAATTGACGGCTGCTGTCAGCACCAAGGCGCTGCCAGTCGACATAACTGCACGGCTGGTCAGCGCGAGTATGGCGGCGCCCATCAGCCCCAGCCAGGCACTCAGCAGCAATCCAGCGACCAGCATGCCCGCCACGACCATGGCCACCAAGCTCTCGCCCGCCCGCTGTGTCTCCAACGCGGCGAGTTCAAGGTGGTCGTGCGCAAGCCCGCGCAACTCAAGCCATAGGAGCCTGACCTCTTTCGGCAAGGCAGTACTACGATGGCTCGGATCTGTGGACCAGGCCTTTGATCCAACGTTCTGCTCGGCGCTCCTGGTTGGGTCCATGCCAGGGCTGTCCCTAGCGCGAACTCAACAGACGGCTCAGAAGGAAGCCGCCGACCACCGCGATAGCCAGCGTCTTCACGGGGTTGTCGCGAATGTAATCACGACTCTTGTCCAGCCAT
>JBFZDU010000160.1:0-8489 GCA_041307205.1 Gammaproteobacteria bacterium
CGCCTGCAGATCGACGGCATCACCGCAAAGTACCCGCGCGGCGGCAAAGCGCCGCTTGAGGTGGCGACAGAACTGCGGGTCGCGCTCGATCACGGCCAAGCGATCGGCATCGAGGCCCGTATCGAGCAGTGCCCGCGTAATGGGGCCGGTGCCACCACCCAGCTCCACCACCAGGCCGTCACCGGGCGGCAGCGCGGCTGCCATTGCGCGCGCCAGGCGCGGGCCGCTGGGTGTAACCGAGGCCACCCGGAGTGGTGCCTGTAACCATTTTGAGAAAAACGCCAACTCTTCGTTCTGCGGCATCGAAGTCCACTCCTGATGGTTCGCCTTCCCGCGGCCCGTTGTGCCAGCCTAGGTGACCGCGGTGGTCACCTGCGCCACCAGATAACCGGTGTAGGCGACGTACGCAAGCAGCAACAGGAGGCCCTCCAGCCGATTGATCCGCCCCTGACCACGGAAGCCGTAGGCCATCACGAACAGCGCCAAGGTAAGTGCGAGCATGGTCGGCCAGTCTCGTGACAGAACCTCGGTGGCGACGTTCGACATGGGGTTGATGACGCCCGCGATCCCGACGACCGCCAACAAGTTGAACATGTTCGAACCCACGATGTTGCCGATCGCGATATCGTGTTCGCCTTTGCGTGCCGCGATCACCGAGGCCGCAAGTTCGGGCAGCGAGGTGCCGAGTGCAACGATGGTGAGCCCGATGATGAGGTCGCTGACGCCAAGCGTCTGGGCGATGCTGACCGCGCCCCAGACCAGGACGCGCGAGCTCGCGATCAGCAGCAGCAGTCCGGCAACCAGCCAGAACAGGGCCTTTGCCAATGGCATCGAATGGGCCGCCAGCGCTTGATTCATCTCACCGGCGAGCGCATCTTCGCGGTAGCGCAGGCCTTCATAGATGGTCCAGCCCACCAGGGCAAAAAAGCCGAGCAGCAGACCGAGCGCCTCGGGGCGGCTGAGGTTGCCGTCCCACAGAAGGCCACCGGCCACCAGGCTGATCGCGAACAACAAGGGTAGCTCGCGACGGATGATCTTCGAATGCACCGCGATCGGCGCGATGAGCGCGGTCGCGCCGAGGATCAGGCCGGTATTGACGATATTGGAGCCGAGCGCATTGCCGAGCGCGAGGTCGGGGTTGCCGTCCAGCGCCGCGACCGCCGAGACCACCATCTCGGGCGCCGAGGTACCAAAGCCGACGATCACCATGCCGATCAGCAACGGCGGCATGCCCGCGTACCGCGCGGTCGCGGCGGCACCTTCGACAAAGCGGTCGGCGCTCCATACCAGCAGCGCAAGACCGCCTAGGATGGCGAGTAAGGCGAGGCTCATCGGTGCTCCCGTCGCGGTCTGGCTGGTGAGCTGAGGGACCGAGCGCAGGTCAGCGCGGTGCCGAAATATGGAAACAGCAGGGCAGGTAGCGGCGGCCGCCAGAAAGCGCGCTGGGACAAGATCACGGACAGGCTCCTCGGGGCGGGCAGTACCTAAACTCAGGCCGCGACACCAGCCCACCCCGGCTCGGCGCCACGCGCCTTGAGTCTGGTCAACCCCGGATCGGGACATGGTCGCCACGGGCCCATACCCGGAGACTGTTGACGACCATCTCAGCCAGGCTGAGCGACTACTCCCTCAAGAAGCGGCGCAGATGATAAGGCCGTGGCAGTGCGAAGGCAAACTGTGGGCAGATGGCGTGCGCTGCCCGCGGGGATTCAGGTCCGCCCGCCGGGTTACACTGATGTTTCAAAGTCGACTCTGCCCACAGCCCGTGACCACGCCGTTCAATGTCTGGCGAGAAAAGGTGCCGTCAATACCCGGCGGAGCATGGCTTCGCGTCGGCATACCAGGCATGCCGATGCGTAACCCGCCGCGTTGCCGGGTGACGAACCAATGACGGGTAAAGAAACGTCATTGCCGCTGGTTTTCGTCGGGCCGATCCTGCGCCGATCTTCGGCACAGCAGCTGGTGCTCTGGCTGGCCGTACGCGAGCCCGTCCGCGTGCACATCACGATCGATGCCGGCGAGGAAACACCGCGTGACATCGAGCTCGCACCGGGGCAGGCGGCCTGCCGGTTGCTGACGGCCGGTGCACACCTGCACTATCTGTTGCTCGATCTGTCGTTCGACGTACCGCTGCCGCAGGATCGCTGGATCAGCTACACGGTTGCCCTGCAATCGCTGGCGGGACCCGCAACTGGCTGGTCGGGATGCGCCGACTGGGCGCCCGCCCTTTTTTACCCGGGGAAGAACTCGCCCGGTTTCATGCTGCCATCGCGGGTTGGCAGCCTGCTTCACGGGTCGTGCCGCAAGCCGCATTATCCGGGCAGGGACGGGCTTGTCGAGGCCGATCGCCTGCTGGCGCGCTGCCTTGCGCAGGGGGCCATGCGGGGCGAACGGGAGACCGCCGCAACGGTCGATTCAAACGAGCTGCCGGCCTGGGCGTCCGCGCTGGTCCTGACCGGTGATCAGGTCTACGCGGACGACGTCGCCGGCCCCATGCTGCACGCGGCTCATCAGGTGATCGCCGCACTCGGTCTGCCCGATGAGCCGCTGGCCGGTGGCGAGCTGACCGGGGTGGACAATGCGCAGTCGCTGTACCGGCATCCGGCAGGATTCTACCGGCGCGAGACCCTGCTGCCGCGCCACAAGCGCAACTACGCCTTGATCGAGGTGCTGTTTGGCGGTGTCGAGAAGCCCGTATTCACGACCGACAGCGCGCACAATCACCTGATCACGCTCGGTGAGGTGCTGGCGATGTATCTCCTGGTTTGGTCGCCGGCCCTGTGGCTGCTGATCGACCTGGATCCGCCGCCCGGATTGGCGGCGGCCTCACAGTCGCTGTACCAGACCGAACGCCTTGCGATCGAGGCCTTCATCGCCGAGTTGCCGGCGGTCCGCCGGTTGTTCGCGCATCTGCCAGTGGCGATGATGTTCGACGATCACGACATTACCGATGATTGGAACCTGAGCCGTGAGTGGGAGGAAGTTGCCTACGGTCATCCGTTCTCGAAACGGGTGATCGGCAACGCGCTGCTCGGTTACCTGCTAAATCAGGCATGGGGCAATTGTCCCGCGGCGTTCGATGCAGAACTCCTGGAGCAGGTGCAGGTGAGCCTGAAGGCCCCTGGTGGTGCGGCGCACGACGACTGCATCGACCGTCTGCTGCGGTTCGACCATTGGCACTATAGCTGGCCGACCACACCGCCGCTGGTGGCCATCGACAGCCGCACCCAGCGCTGGCGCTCCGAATCGGCGGCACGCAAACCCTCCGGTCTGATGGACTGGGAGGCGTTGACCGACCTGCAGCAGACACTGCGCGGACTGCCGGCCGTCCTGCTCGTGTCACCGACGCCCATCTTTGGCGTCAAGCTGATCGAGACCATCCAGCGGGTCTTTACCTGGTTCGGCCAGCCGCTATTGGTGGACGCCGAGAACTGGATGGCCCATCCAGGTGCCGCACACGCGATCCTCAACATCTTCCGTCACCCGAAGACGCCACAACACTTCGTGGTGCTCTCCGGCGATGTCCATTATTCGTTCGTCTATGATGTCGAGCTGCGCGGGCGGGTGCGTGGTCCCGATATCTGGCAGATCTGCAGCAGCGCCGTGCGCAACGAGTTCCCGCCGCGCCTGTTGGAGGTGCTCGACCGCGCCAACCGGTGGCTGTATTCACCGCGCTCGCCATTGAACTGGTTGACGCGGCGGCGGCATATGCGGGTGATTCCGCGCAAACCCGAGGGCACCCCGGCGGGTCGCCGCCTGCTCAATGGCAGTGGCATCGGCTTGGTCGAGATAGACGAACAGGGCGTGCCGTGGCGGATCCGCGAACTGTTGACCGACGGGCGGATCGTCACCTTCTCGCGGCGCGAGGCGGAATCGCGCTGGGATTGATCGGTCACTGACGGCACCGCAAGTCCCTGAAAGGGACCAAGCCTGATAGCGGCATGCACCGCCTGCCGGCTGCCGGCCCACTATTTTGCCGGCCTCAGGCTGAGGATTGCGGCGTTTATAGACGCCAACGATGGTTGGCCCGGTGCCGTGGGGGTGGACCGGATGGCGAGGGCAGGGACCTCGTGGTCATACCGATCAACTTCGCCGATGCGGTAACAGGCATGTTGTTGCGCTTACTCGCGCTACTTCTGGATTTGCCCCGCGCACGCCAGGCCGCACAGCGACTGCTGCGGCGCCATCTTGGTTTTCAGACAAAAGTGCAGGAGGCATTGTCGACCAGGATCATGGAGGACCTGCTGGCATTGCCGGTAGCCCAGGCGAGGGTCTACGACTTGTTAGCCCAGCTACGACATGTAGCTGGCGTTGCCGCGAAGGCCGGTCCTGACGCACTTAGGCCGTCAATGGCTACTCGCGCCAAACGAGTGGAGACTTCATGGAAGAAGTACCGGTAAGTTGTACAAGGGTAACGAGCTCGGTTGCGAGTGAGCAGCCGTCGGAGGCCTCTGCGCCAGCCGAATCAACCAGCAGAGAAGAGGTAAAACGGATGGGTGTAACTGTCGGGCAGAAGGCCCCGATTTCGCCGCACCTGACGACTACACGGGCAAGTTCACCCGCGTGAAGCTGTCCGATTATGCAGGCAAGTGGATGGGTATCACGGCGTGGCGCATCTCGTTCTCCAGCACTATGCGCGCTGTCGCGTGATACGCCTCTACCAGCACGATGCGCTGCTGTGCGTCCAAGTCGAGCCATGCCTGCGGCGGCGGCGCATTCAGCGGGTCGTAAAAATCCATGGTCCGGTCTCCCGAAGAACGTCCAGCCCCAGCCAGGCGCAGCGTATCGCCGCCTTCCCTGCTGGGACATGCCGAGCCCTTGAGGCCCTGCCGCAGACTCGGTCTACTTGGGCTGTTGCACCTCTCGGGTGTGCCGTGGTCGCGGCACCTCGATGATGCCGCCGAAAATCTCCTGGCGCATCTGGTCCTGACCGACGAGGAGCCGCCAGGTCTCGCGCGACTCGAACGGGATCAACTGCTCGCCGATACGCGGGTGAGTCGACAGGGTCGTCGGGGCCTTGACGAGCGCCTGAACGGCGCGTGCCGCAGGCTCAGCGGATAATCCTTGTGACGCGACGGGTAGTGCGGTGCGAAGCCCGTGGGCTAAGCTGCGCACAGGACGATGTTCGGGTGTCGTCGAACCTGCCGGGCGTGCGGCTGGGGTGCGACGGCACTCAGCCGATCGGAACGCACCGGGTACTTGCCCGTTCACCATCTGAGCGAGATGACGCCGCATGATGATCGCGCTGGTCAGCGAAGACTTCCATATCCTCACCGGCCAGGCCGAGCGGGCGCGCCGGTTCCTGTTGTTCGAGGTCGAGAAAGGGCATCGGCCGCGTCTGGCACGATACTTCGAATTGCCCGCGGACATGCCGAGCTACGACGGGCTGCACGGCGACGACACCAAGCCCTTTCCCCTCGATGGCATGGCGCTGATCACCAGTGAAGCGGGTGTCGGGTTCCGCGAACGGCTCGAGCGGCGCGGCACCCGGGTACACATCACCTCCGAACGCGATCCGCATACCGCGGTCAAGTTGCTGCTCGAAGGGAAGCTGCCGGCCGCCGAGCCGAAGGCCCCGGAGCGAGGTTCGCTGGGCCTCATCGCGGCGGGCGACACCGCGGCGCAGGCACCGGGCCAGTCTTCCGCCCGCCGCGCCCCGGCCGTCATCTGCGCATCGGACGAGTTGCCGGAGCTGGGCAGTTACGGCTTCCAGGTGCTGCATCGAGGCGAACCGCGTGCGGCCATCCTGATCCGCTTCCGTGGCACGGCCTACGGCTATCTCAACCAATGCGTGCACATGCCCAAGGCCCTCGATTGCGAGCACTGCAATGTGTTCGATGCGAACGGGGAGATGATCCGGTGTTCCATGCACGGCATCACCTACGACCCGGTCAGCGGCCAGTGCCAGAGCGAGATCTGTGCCGGGAAATTCCTGACTGCAGTCAAGATTGTCGAGCGTGACGGCTTCATCTACCTGGTCGACAAACGCAGCAACATGCATTCCTGAGTTCGGCGGCTCGAGCCGCGCAGCTTAGTGCGCCTACTCCGCGACGGCGGCCGCGCCGACGAAGCGCTCCGAGACGCGGCGCGTTTCGACACACCCCTGGGGGCCGTCATCGATCGACTCGAGAGCGAACGCGAAATACCTTGGCATGAGTGTTGGTTTAAGCAGCGGATCAAGCTGCCCAGTTGAGTGATCGGCGATGAGGTGATGGCGACGATGATCGCCGCGATGAACAGGGCGGCTACGCTGTCGAGCTGGCCATCAACAAGGCGGTGGCGTTTGTCGCAGCGTCCAATGTGCAGCTTGTTGCCATGGCGGCGCTCGCGATCCATGGTGAAGCACTTCGACCAAGGATCGGTGTCCGTCCACCGCAGGAAAGGCGTCTCACCGAATCGAACTGAACGGCGGGCCGTCTGGCCGCAGCATGTGAAGGACGGACAGATCCGCCACCCGCTCCAGCGGGAACCGCTGATGGCCGGAAGGCGTGTAGCAGGCCCTGGCCGGCGTCGGTCTTGGTGCCACGCTGGACCCGAACGGCCAGGACGACAAGGCCGGGTTCATCGAAAACCTGCAACCCTTCGATTCGCCGCCGGCGGCCCTAATGTGATCCGCACCGGCACGGCCACCCGGATGACCCTCAGCACCGGCGCCGACGGCGATCTGTCGGGCATGCTCACCGCCCAGGTGTAGCGGGGCGTCGATGGCAAGGCCGCGGCCGCTGGGTGTTTAACCCCCAGGGAACCCGGCTGGTCGGTCCGCCCGATGCGCGGGTGACTTGGGGGCAGGATCGCCTGTCGGTGGTATGGAACCGGCTGATTTATCCTGACGGCAGCGCGGTGGAGTTGGGCGGGATGCCTGGCGCGGACCCGGTGGACCACCACTGCTTCCGCGGCTTCGGCTCGACGCTCCTTCCCTTGCTCGTCCCGGCTGGGTTCGAGATCGCCACCGACGAGGGGAACGACCGGCGGTGGGATCAGTCGAATACCTTGCGCGAGGCGCTTGCCCCGCTGATCTCCCAAGTTGCCGGCCATCTGTTCGAGCGCAACTTGGACATTCAGCCGACGAGCACGATCCGCTACAGCCAGATCATGTCGGTGATGGTGCACAAGGACTTGTCGCTGCGCCCCTGGCGGCCGCAGCTTGTGCGCCAGTGATCGGGTTCGGGATCCAGTCCCGACGCTCCAACTTACAACGCAACAAGGAGGTATTCGATGTTGATCCTGACCCGCCGCGCCGGTGAAACCATCCACATTGGCGACAACATCACCGTGACCGTGCTCTCGGTGCAAGGCAACCAGGTCCGGCTTGGGATCAAGGCGCCCCGCGATGTCGCGGTGCATCGCGAGGAGATCGCCGAGCGGATCACCGCGGAACACGGCCGCGCGTTCTCGCTGGCCAAAGCCGGTGATGACTGACGACCACGCTCCCACCCGCATCGCCCGGCCCGTTTGGCTGGGCGGTGTGGTTCAGGAACTCGAATTCGCCGCCGCCGCTGACACCACCGCCTGGCGCATGGCCAACGCCGGCATCGGTTACCTCGGTGACCGGGCATTCGGCGGCGGTAACCAGCAAAGCCAACCCTCAGATAGCCGTCTCCTTACCGTTTAGTGTCGGCCATAACCGGTCGTTCTTTTGTAGAGACGATCGAATGAGCTCAACGAACTCCCTTAACAACTCCGCTGTCACAACCAGCCCTTGCGCGGACGGGGGATCCAAGTACGCGTCAGCGAATTGTGGAGGATGCTTCAACGATTCTCGATGCCGCTTCGCGGTTTCGCGCAAAGGGGCGAACCTTCGACCGGCTGGTCAAGAATCAGCGCGGCGAACTGCCGCGTTCGTCAGGAGCAGATCCCGACTAGAGCAAGCTCGAATGACGGATGGGACTCGGTCGCGGAAGCTGCGAATGCCGCGCAGTGGCTTGTCTGTTCGGGTTCAGTCGCCCCGAAAAAACGGGCTGATTGAGAAGTAGAGGATCAAGCCGGAGATCAGGCTGTATAGAAGCACCTGTACCGGCTTTTCTAGCAGGTTCTGAAGGAGGGTGGGGTGCTGTCCGGCGCGCCGCAGGCTCTCGTATTCGGCGCGTTTCTCGCGGAAGCGGTTTTTCTGATATTCCTCCAGCAGCGCCTTGGCGCGATCGTACTGGTGTTCGTCGTTCAGCCAGATACCCGGTGCGGAGATACCCCAGGGTCCGGCCTGGGTCTCATAGAAATCGAGCCGGTGTTCCTCCAAAAGACTTCTGATCTCCTGGATCTCGTCTTCGGGTGCGTAGCGCAGTTTGATCAGCAGTCTGGACATATTCCGACGGGGTTGCGTGGTAGAAGCAGCGGCGAAGCCCACTTACGTTTTAATCATGCACAGGTCTCAGCAGGTGGTTAAATTATATCCTTCGTTTGGGTCCAAGAACTCAATGCGGATTGCCGAGCTTGGATGATAGCGCCGTTTCGCCCGGAGCCTTGAACGGTGCACTCGGAATGCCCACCTGGCC
>JBFZDU010000161.1:0-10385 GCA_041307205.1 Gammaproteobacteria bacterium
GACAGTTCATCGGGATCGGCGCCGGCGGCATACAGCAGGTCGACCTCCATCAGGCTCTCGCGGTTGAACATGGCCATGGCGCGGGCGATGGGGATGTACACGGTGTCGTCGAGATCGAACCCCAGCATCTGTCCCTTGGCCTCCATCACCCCGACGATGCGGTAGGTCTCGCCCCCGACCCGGATGCGCTCGCCGAGCGGCGAATTGCTCCCGAACAGTTCGCTGCGCAGCTTGCTGCCGAGCACCGCGTAGGGGCGCGCGCGGCGCGGTTCGTCGTCGGGCAGGAACTTACCCAAGGCGGGTTTGACCTGCCAGACCTGGGGCAAGGCCGCCCCGACGCCGAATACCGTGGTACGCCGGGTGCGGCCACCGGCCTCGACTGCGGCGTTGCCCTGCACGAAGGGCGCGACCGCGCGCACCTGGGGCAGGTGGCGCAGGGCCTCGGCGTCGTCCAGGCTGAGCGGACGCACATTGCTGATCACCGCGCCCGAAACGCCGAAGGTCGCGGTCTTGCCGGGGGAGACCGCGAGCAGGTTGGTGCCGAACTGGGTGAATTCCTGCAGCACGAAACGCTGTACGCCCTCGCCGATCGCGGTCAGCAGCACCACCGCCGCGATGCCAACCGCGATCCCCAGGCCGGTCAACAGGCTGCGGGTGCGGTGCGCGATTATCGCGCCGGAGGTCAGGCGGACGAGGTCGCGTGTTCGCATCGCGGCAAGGGCCGAGGGGTGTTGCGCGGGCTAGGCCCGCGAGCTTGTTTTTTTTTGCCCGCGTTGCGGGCGTCGCCCCTTCTGCCACCGGGAGACGGCGGCGCGCAGCGCCGGATGAGGGAAAGCGAGGGTGGCACGCCATGGGTCGCGGGTTGGCGCAATCGGCTGCGCTTGCGCCCTACGCCGTTTTCCTCGGCCCTCGGTCCTCGGCCCTTTACTCTCGATGAGGCACTCCCCTTCATCGCTTGTTCAACGCCGTTACCGGGTCCAAGGTGGCCGCGCGCTTTGCCGGCAGGATCCCGAACACCAGGCCGGCGCTGACCGCGACCCCGACCGCGGCCAGTGGCGCCCACAGCGGCGCGGCCAGGGGAAAGTCCGGGAACACCCGGCCCAGTGCCAGGATGCCGAGGAAGGCGAGCGCCAGCCCGGTCATGGCGCCGGCGCCCGCGAGCAGTATGGCTTCCACCAGGAACAGCCGCAGCACCTGGCGCGGCGGCGCCCCCAACGCCTTGAGCAGCCCGATCTCGGCGGTGCGCTGCGACACCGCCACCAGCATCACGTTCATGATCAGGATGCCGGCCACCGCCAGGCTCACGGCAGCGATGCCGCCGACCGTGTAGGTAAGGGCGCGCAGGATACCGTCGAAGGTGTCGAGCAGGGCGTCCTGGGTGATGATGGTGACGTCGTCCTCGCCATCGTGGCGTTCGCGAATGATGTCGCGCGCCGCCTGCTGTGCCCGCGGGATGTCGGCCTGGCTGCGCGCCTGGATCAGCACCCGGAACAGTGAGGGTGCGTTGAACAGGCTTTGCGCCGTCGCCACCGGGATCACCGCTAGGTCGTCGCGGTCCTGGCCGAACGACTCGCCGCCCTCGGCGAGCGTGCCGACCACCCGGAAGCGGCGGTCGCTGATCCTGACCCACTCGCCCAGCGCCCGGCGGTTGCCGAACAGTTCGCGCTTCAGGCCCGGACCCAGCACCACCAGATTGGCGCCGCGCTCCGGGTCCAGCTCGGGCAGGCCACGGCCGCTGCCGAGCTGTAACTGGCGGATGATGAAGAAATCGGCCGTCGAACCGACCACTGTCACTTCCCGGCTGCGGCTGCCGAACGACACCGGCGCGTTGCCGACCGTGATCGGGGCGATCCGCGCAATGCTGCGGGCCCGCAGCAGGGCCAGGGCGTCCGCCAGGGTCAGGTCACGCGGCGTCTGGCCGAGCAGCGGCGGCGGCCCGCCGGTGGTCTCCGAACGCCCCGGCAGCAGGATCAGCAGGTGGGTGCCGAGTTGCGAGAACTTGTCGACCACGTAGCGCCGGGCACCCTCCCCGAGGGCGGTCAGCACCACCACCGAGGCAACGCCGATGCACATGGCCAGCAGCATCAGCAGGGTGCGGGTGCGCGCCCCGCTCAGCGAGCGGCCGGCGAAGCGGAACAGGTCGAGGCTGCGCATCGGCTCAGGCCTCGCCGACGATGCGGCCGTCGACCATGCGGATGCGGCGTTGCGCCCGCTGGCCGATCTGCGGGTCGTGGGTGACCACGGCGAGCGTAATGCCGCCGGCGTTGAGCCGCTCGAGCACGCCGATGACCTCGGCGCCGGCGTGCTGGTCGAGGTTGCCGGTCGGCTCATCGGCCAGCAGCAGCCGCGGCTGCATCACGATCGCGCGACCGATGGCCACCCGCTGGCGCTGTCCCCCGGAAAGCTGATCCGGGCGGTGCCGGGCGCGGTCGGCCAGCTCCATTGCGTCCAGCACCTCGCGCACGCGGGCGTGGCGCGCGGCGGGCGCGCTGCCGGCCAGGATCATGGGCAGTTCGATGTTCTCGGCCGCGGTCAGGCGCGGGATCAGGTGAAAGGCCTGGAACACGAAACCGATCCGGGCCCGGCGCAGGGCGGCACGGCGTTCCTCCGGCAGCCGGGTGGTCTCGACCTCGTCCAGGGTGTAGCTGCCGGCATCGGGGCGATCCAACAGACCGAGGATGTTCAGCAAGGTCGACTTGCCTGAGCCCGAGGGCCCCATGACCGAGATGTAATCGCCATCGGGCAGGCGCAGGTACAGGTCGCGCAGGGCGTGCACGGTCTCGTCGCCGACCTGGAAGCGCCGCTCGATCCCGGCGAGTTCGATCATTGCGCCGGCTCCGGGTCGCGACGCGCCAGCACGCCGTCGGCCAGGCCTTCGCGGTCGATCGAGGTGACTACCAGCTCGCCGTCGCTCAGGCCTTCCAGGATCTCGGTGTGGTCCCAGTTGGAGGTTCCCTTCCTGATGCTGCGTTGCGTCACCAGGTTGTCGTTCGGCAAAAACACATAGACCTTGTCGTCCTCCAGCACGGCCTCGGTGGGCACGCGCAACGCGTCCCTGCTGACGTCCAGGATGATTTCGACATCGGCGGAGTAGCCGGCGAGCAAGTGCTCGATGTCGGCGGGGTTGACGAACTCGACCTCGACATCCACGGTGCGCGCCTGCTTCTCCACGTCCAACACATAATCGGAGATGCGCCGCACCCGCCCCGGGAAGCGCCGTTCGCCGAAGGCATCGAGGGTGACGCGCGCCGTTTGACCCATGGCCACGCCCGCGACGTCCACCTCGTCGATGGGGGCGGTGAGATAGAAGCAGCTGTTGTCGATCAGGTCGACGGCCGGTGGGGTGGGGATGCCGATGGGCGAGGGCGTCACATACTCGCTCAGTTCGCCGTTGATCTCGGCCACCACGCCGTCGAAGGGCGCGGTGAGGCGGGTCTTCTCCAGATTCGCCTCCGCCACCCCGACCTTGGCCGCGCTGACCGCCGCGTTTGCCTGGGCGGCCTCGCAGCCGGCCGCCGCGGCCGCCGCGGTGGATATCGCTTGGTCGACCACTTCTTCGGACACCAGTTTGCGTTTGAGCAGCTTGCTCTGGCGGTCCGATTCGCGCCGTGACTGGTCGGCCTCGATGCACTTTGCGCGGGCGGTCGCGTCCGCACTGGTGGCCTCCTGCCGGGCCAGCGCGAGCTGTGCGACCAGGTCCTTGTTCCACAGCTCCAGCAGCAGCTGGCCCCGCTTGACCTGGTCGCCTTCGTTGATCGGCAGTAACGCGATCTGGCCGCCGGCGCTGGGCGAGAGCTTGGCGCGGCGACAGGCCTTGACCGTGCCGGCCCGGGTGTTCGCCACGGTCCTCTCCACGGTCCCACGTTCCACCGCCGCGACCGCCACCGCCACGGGTTTGGGGCGGGTGGCCCACCAGCCCCAGCCGGCGAGAGCGAGGAGCAGCAGGATGCCAATGGCGTAACTCAGCGGGCGACGTTTGGCGGGCATGGCGGATTCCGGCGGCTGACCAGGCTAGAGAGCGCAGCCCTGAGTATCCCAGCCGACCGGGCCGGGGTGTCTGGGAAAACAGCGAGTTTTTGCCGAACGTCAGTTAGGCGGTTGCGGGCGGTGCAGGTTCGCTAAAGTAGTCGGTAGACGGCGCGAAGTCCCGGACCCGGAGGTGAAATTGCAGACTGAACTGGCCCGATTGATCTGGGAGACCCGCTACCGGGCTGACCGGGAAGTCGATTATGCGGCGACCTGTCGGCGGGTGGCCCGGGCCCTGGCCTCGGTGGAGCCGGCGGAAGGCGGGGTCTGGGCGGAGCGGTTCGAGGCGCTGCTGCGGGGGCAGGGCTTTCTGCCCGGCGGGCGCATCCTGGCCGGCGCCGGACTGGAACGCGAGCTGACCCTGTTCAACTGCTTTGTCATGGGCGATGTCCCCGACGACATGGGCGGCATTTTCGACGGTCTCAAGGAAGGGGCCCTGACCATGCAGCAGGGCGGGGGTGTGGGCTACGACTTTTCCACCCTGCGCCCGGCCGGGCTGCACGGCGCGCGGGTGGGCGGCGTGGCCTCGGGCCCGGTGTCGTTCATGCGCATCTGGGACGCCATGTGCGCGACCCTGCTGTCCACCGCCGCGCGGCGCGGCGCGATGATGGGCACGTTGCGTTGCGACCACCCCGACATCGAAGCCTTCGTGGACGCCAAGCGCGACCCGCGCGAGCTGCGTAACTTCAACGTCTCGGTGCTGGTGAGCGACGCCTTGATCGATGCCGTCGCTCGGGACCGGGACTGGCCACTGCTGTTTCCGGTCGACCATTTGAGCCAGGACGACCGCGCCCGTTATCCGGAGCGGCTGGAGCGGCGCTGGTCGGGTGGCGCCGGGCCGGTACAGTGCGCCGTGATCCGCCGGGTGCCGGCGTCGGCGCTATGGGAGCGCATCATGCGCGCCAACTACGACACGGCGGAGCCCGGGGTGCTGTTCGTCGACCGCATCAACGCCGAGAACAATCTCGCCTACCGCGAATGGATCAGCGCCACCAATCCCTGCGGCGAGATCCCGTTGCCGGCCTACGGTGCCTGCGACCTGGGTTCGCTGAACCTGCCGGTGTTCATCTGCGAACCCTTCACGCCACGGGCGCGGCTGGACCTGGACGCGCTGGCGGCCGCGGCCGCCCTGGCGACCCGGATGCTGGACAACGTCATCGACCTGTCGCGTTTTCCGCTGCCGGCGCAGGCCGCACAGGCCCGCGGCACCCGGCGCATCGGGCTCGGCCTCACCGGCTTGGCCGACGCCTTGATCCTGCTGGGGCTGCGTTACGACAGCGACTCTGGCCGGGCCCAAGCCGCCGCTGCAATGGCCACCGTGTGTCATGCCGCGTACCGGATCTCGGTGGCGCTGGCGCGGGAGAAGGGGGTGTTCCCTTATTACCAGCGCACCCCCTACCTGGCTTCGCCCTTCATTCAGCGCCTGCCCGGCGGGTTGCGCGACGCCATCGCGCAGCACGGCATCCGCAACTCGCACCTGACCGCCATTGCCCCGGCCGGGACCATCAGCCTGCTGGCCGACAATGTCTCGAGCGGGGTGGAACCGGTATTCCAGTTCAGCTACCGGCGCCGGGTGCGCAATCCGGGCGGAGCGGAGGTCTGGCACGAAGTCGAAGACCGGGCCGTGGCGCTGTGGCGGCAGCGCGGGGGCGGACCGCGACCGGCCAGCTTCGTCGCTGCGCACAGCCTGCGTCCGGAAGATCACCTGGCCATGCAGGCCGCGGTCCAGCCCTATGTCGACAACGCCATTTCCAAGACGGTCAACGTCCCGGCCGACCTCGGCTTTGCGGATTTCGCCGCACTGTACCGCCAGGCCCACGCCCTGGGGCTCAAGGGCTGCACCACCTTCCGGCCCAATCCGGTCACCGGCTCGATCCTGGCCGCGGCCGAAGCGGGCTGCGCCCAGCCCGAAGAGGGCAGTCACTGCTGTGGCCTGGACCGTGAGGTCGACTGAGGCTCGGCGGCGCGTCCGATCAAAAACCATGAAAAACGGCTGACTAAGCCGATGTTGCGCGGCCCGCCGGGACGGAACCAATCCTGAGTAATTTAGTCAGTAATTGTGAATATTCCGAATAACCGGAGAGCTGATATGACTGGCCTGATAGCGAACTTCCCCTATAACGGCGTGGTGACCGTGAACCGCGTCATCCTCAAACCCGACTACAGCGTCGACGACCTGCAGGAGCGCGTGGCCGTGCTGTGCGAGAACGTCAAGACCTACCATTCCGATACCGGCTTCGTCGGTGGTTTCGTGGCGCTCAACAGTGGCCAGGTGTCAAACGAGGGCTCGACCATAGGCCAGCCCGTCGACAGCGAGCTGAAGGCCCGCGAGGCGCTGATCGTGACCTTCTGGAACAGCTTCGCCGACCACGAGCGGTCCCACCGCAGCGTGACCTTCCAACCGTTGTTTGCACAGGTCCTGGAACTGTGCGAGAACGGCAACGAGGAGGTCGCCTACGAGATGCTCTGGTCGGGCAAGGCCTACAGCCCAGCGGAGGCGGAAGCGGCCCGCGCGGCAAAGGAAAAGTATGCCGCCTGAGCCTCGCCCCAGGGAGTTGCGCCGGAGCGGAGTGGCGGGTAAGATTCCGCACTTCGCTACAGGCGCGTAGCTCAGTTGGTTAGAGCACCACCTTGACATGGTGGGGGTCGGAAGTTCGAGTCTTCTCGCGCCTACCAAGCAAATCAAAGGGTTAGCTGCTTCATGGCGCTGGCCCTTTTTCATTTTTGCCATTCAGGTGCCAATTTAGGTACCACGCACCCCGATTTGTCGCGCGGTCACGTTGCCGGCCGCACGCCCGTCGGTTCCCAGGAAAAGGTTCGGCCAGGAGTACCGCCCGGAGAAGCTTGCCTCTGGCCCACAGGGAGTGTGGCAAGTGGCATGAGGACTGCCGACGATTTCGCGAGCAGCCCTGGCCAGGCTGCCTGTTGGACCAAAAAAACGCCGTTTCAGACGAATCTGAAACGGCGGTCACGTTTCGCCCAGTAAATCGATGAAAGTTAACGGCAGGTGATCAAGATAACCGCCGAGCTGTCATCATAATCAAGCAAGGTCGAAGCGATCAGCGTTCATGACCTTAGTCCATGCCGCCACGAAATCCTTGACGAATTTTTCCTTGTTGTCGTCCTGAGCATAGACCTCAGCATAAGCACGGAGGATCGAGTTGGACCCGAACACGAGATCCACCCGGGTTGCAGTCCACTTGACGGCATCGGTCTGGCGATCGCGGATCTCATACAGGTTGTCGCCTACCGGCTTCCAGGTGTTGCTCATATCGGTCAGATTGACGAAAAAGTCGTTCGTCAGGACGCCTTCGCGATCGGTGAACACACCATGCTTGGTTCCGCCGTTGTTGGTGCCGAGAACCCGCATGCCGCCGACCAGCACGGTCATCTCGGGAGCGGTGAGCCCCATGAGTTGGGTGCGATCGAGCATGAGCTCTTCGGGCGTTACTGCATAGTCCTTCTTCAGCCAGTTTCGATAGCCGTCATGGATGGGCTCCAGCGGTTCGAAGGAATCGACATCGGTCATCTCATCCGTCGCATCGCCGCGCCCGGGGGCAAACGGGACGGTGAGCTCGAAACCCGCCGCCTTGGCCGCCTGCTCGATGCCGACGTTGCCGGCAAGCACGATGACGTCGGCCACGCTGGCGCCAGCTTCGGCCGCGATGTCCTCCAGCACAGCCAGTACCTTGGCCAGCCGCTCGGGTTCGTTGCCGACCCAGTCCTTCTGCGGCGCCAGGCGGATCCGCGCACCATTCGCGCCGCCACGCATGTCCGAACCGCGGAAGGTCCGAGCGCTGTCCCAGGCGGTGGTGACCATCTCGCCTATGCCCAGAGCGCTGGCCGCAATCTTTGCCTTGACCGCATCGACGTCGTAGCCGGTGCTGCCGGCAGGAACCGGATCCTGCCAGATCAGGTCTTCCCCGGGCACGTCGGGGCCGATGTAGCGCGCCTTCGGCCCCATGTCGCGGTGCGTGAGCTTGAACCAGGCACGCGCGAAGACTTCCGAGAAGTACTCGGGATCCTGGTAGAAGCGTTCGGAGATCTTGCGGTACGCCGGATCCATCTTCATCGCCATGTCGGCGTCGGTCATGATCGGGTTGTGGCGGATCGTCGGGTCCTCGGCGTCGACCGGCTTGTCCTCCTCCTTGATGTCCACCGGTTCCCACTGCCAGGCGCCCGCGGGGCTCTTCACCGATTTCCACTCGTGGTTGAGCAGCATGCCGAAGTAGCCGTTATCCCACTGGGTCGGATGGGTCGTCCAGGCGCCTTCCAGGCCGCTCGTGACCGCATCATGACCGATGCCCCGGCGGGTCTTGTTCATCCAGCCCAGACCCTGTTCGTCGATAGGGGCGCCTTCCGGTTCCGGACCAAGCAGTGCGGCGTCACCGTTACCGTGACACTTGCCGACGGTGTGGCCACCGGCAGTCAGGGCTACGGTCTCCTCGTCGTTCATCGCCATGCGGGCAAAGGTTTCACGCACGTCCCGCGCGGTCTTGAGCGGGTCGGGCTTGCCGTCTACCCCTTCGGGGTTTACGTAGATCAGGCCCATCATCACCGCGGCCAACGGGTTCTCCAGGTCTCGTTCGCCGGAGTAACGGCTGCCTTCACTGCCGCTGGTCGCCAGCCACTGTTTTTCCGAGCCCCAGTAGACGTCCTTCTCCGGATGCCAGATGTCCTCGCGGCCGAATCCAAAGCCAAAGGTCTTCAGGCCCATCGACTCGTACGCGATTGTTCCTGCGAGAACGATCAGATCCGCCCAGCTGATCTGGTTACCGTACTTCTTCTTGATCGGCCACAGCAGGCGACGCGCCTTGTCGAGGTTGGCGTTGTCAGGCCAGGAGTTGATCGGCGCAAAGCGCTGGTTGCCGGTCCCTGCGCCGCCGCGGCCATCGGCGATCCGATAAGTACCTGCGGCGTGCCACGCCATGCGGATCATCAGCCCGCCGTAGTGGCCCCAGTCCGCTGGCCACCACCCCTGACTGTCGGTCATCAAGTCATGCAGGTCTTTCTTCAAAGCATCCACATCAAGCGACTTGACCGCCTCGCGATAGTCGAAATTTTCCCCCATCGGATTGGTCTTGGTGTCGTGCTGATGCAGAATGTCCAGATTCAGGGTTTCTGGCCACCATTCCGTGACCGATGTGTCGCCGGTCGTAATGGCCCCATGCATCACAGGGCATTTCGCCTCCGAGATAATTGCAGACATCTTTGCTTCTCCTTTTGTGGTAACAGCGCTTATCGGAACTTCCCCCAAACCTTAGCCTTCCCATTACGACTCGTCTAATCGATTAAAACAATATTATTGATAGCCATTGCCGATTGTAATGCCGGCAGTCGAATAAGCGACACGCGGGTATCTTGCACCCAGTCCCACGTAAGCGCCGTGGGTCGACTCGCGCCGGATGCACCACTTGCCGTCCGAATCAACAAGCCGAACGGGAAGGCACGGCAGACAGAATCACGCGTCAAGCGAAGCGCCCGAGCTTCCCCTCCCATCAGCCGCCGACATCCTGTTCCCCGGGGCATTCCCCCCCTGCTAATTCATAATCCGCTGAAGTCCCGCGAGAACACCAGGACAACCCCTTGAGCCACCGCCCCAGGAAAAGGTTCGGCCATGAGTGTTGCCCGGAGTGGTTTCTCTGCGGCTTCTGCGGAGTTGGAACGGGGTGAACGAGGGCTGTCGACGATATCGACAAGCGATACGGGGTCTTGGGCTCTCAGCAAACAGGACCGTGTGGCGTAAGCGACAAGCGCCCGTCCGAGTCCGCTGGCCCGGCGATCTCGATGGCGCGCCAATACGATGCCGCGGGTGTCGATGCGGCATGAACTCGGCTGCAACACCGGCAGAAAGCCGGAAATTTCCGGTGCTCGCAAGTAGCCTAACGTGACGGCAAGTCCGACCGGGCCCGAACGGCGGAATTCCCTACATATCAGCGGAGAGTGATGAAATGCATTGGACGAAAACAGGTGCCGCCCGATCGGTTACCACATTCTTTCCAACGTGACCGATTCTGCCTGCGAAGGAAGGGCGGAATATGCGGGGTGAAGACGACAAGCCACAGGGGCGGCAACTGCCGGGGCCGCGAGGGCTGCCACTGATCGGGACGTTCAGTCCCTTCATTGGCAAAGACCTGCTGCAGTCTTTCAGTGGGTTGGTTGCCGAATACGGCCCCCTGTTCGGAGTGAAGCTGCCTCTTGGTCATCGACTGGTGATGGTTGCTCATCCCGATGGCGTGGAACATGTCCTTCGCTCGGGCCGCGAAAACTACGTCAAGGGCTCAGCCTATGACGGCACCCGGATTCTGCTGGGCCAGGGCCTGGTGACCAGTGAGGGCGGGCTGTGGCAGCACCAGCGC
>JBFZDU010000162.1:0-6148 GCA_041307205.1 Gammaproteobacteria bacterium
CCAGAAGCCCGTTATGGGAAGGCAGGAATATGCGGCTCTGTGCCCTCGATCTCGGCTTCCGGGTGATGCTGCTTGACCAAGTCTTCAATCTCTCGTACCCGAGTCTTGGGTACATCCACCAGCATCAGGATTTCGCCTTTCTTGATCGCCGCCTCGAACGCCTTGAGTTGGGAGTTGCGGACGTCCATGCCGATCATACCGCCAAGCCAGGCACCCATGCCGGCACCCACCAAGGTCAGCGCCAGCAGTATCCCGCCGCCGACTACGACCCCGGGCAATGCCACTGCGACCAGGCCGGCGAGCATCCCGGTGGCGCCGCCCAGGGCGACTCCCCGCTCGGCGGCCGGGATGAAGTCGCTTTTCTGCAGCAAGGTCGCTTCCGGGAGTCCGGTCAGGGTCACGCCCTCGGGTCCAATCAGATGGATGTGGCGTTCCTCGATGCGGGCGAGGAGCAGTTCATCGACGATCTGTCGGGTGGTATCCACGTCCGGGACCAAAAAATAGAGCCTGCGCATCGCGGTAATCCTCCTTTCCTTGCGGCAGCTGTGGCAATCGGTATCTCGATGGCCGCAGCCAGATTGGCAGGAGCCAGGTATGCCTGCCTGTGCCCCTGCGCCAACTGACAGTGTAGACCCCCCATGACGCAGAATGACTCCGATGTTGGCCGCCCCGTCGCCGCACAGTCTCAGTTCGGGGCTGGCCTGCCCCGTGCCGGACGGGTGTGCTTCGAGCACCGCGTGGGTTCACGGCGGCCCCGGCTCCTGGCGCGGCCAGTCGCGGTGGCGTAACCGGGTACCAAATCCACGCAGGGCCCCAACCGCCAGCGAAGCTGCCGTTCCGCAAAACTACCGATCACTTCCCGGCCGTACAGGGGGTAGGTCTCTTGCGTCCCTGCCCGACCAGGCGCAGGAGCGCGCCTGGTCGGAGCGGGGCTCAAGTCGGTCCGTGCATTACTTGGCGCCGCACTTCTGGGCTTCGCCGCACTTACCCTCGATCATTTTGGCGCAGGTTTCTTTCAGCGACTCGCCGCACTTGCCGCCGCCGCACTTGCCGGCACCGCAAAAGCCGCTGCGGACTTTCTCGGCACACATGCTGCGCAGCTCGGCCTTGCGCTCGACCGACATGCCGCCACACTTGCTGGCTGCGGGGGCGCCCTGGCATTTGCCCGCCTGGCACTTGCCGGCGGCACACTTTTGCTCACCGGCGGCTAGCTGGATGCCTGCTGCCTGGGGCACGGAGAAGGGGTTTTCGGCCGCGCTGGCGCTGCTTGCAGCCAGGGTCGCGACCATAAAGATGCCGCAGAAAGTCAGGATCAACGAACGAAAGTGCGTGGGCATGGTTTTGGTTCCTTATCCGGGGTGAATGGCTTGCGCCTGACAGGGTGTGACTCTGGCCGCAGGGCCTCGAAGAATTGTAGGTCACAGGGGGTGGTTGTCGAGTCGGAATCATTATTAGAATCATGTTCGTGCCCGGCTCGTTCGCTGTGACTACAACGCGGCGTCACTCGCGACCGGGTCCATGGCGCCGGGTGGACTGTACTGGAGGGGAACTGCATATCGTCGAGCGGTTTTTTAGGGCGGACGGCAACCGATGGGGTCTGGGGCGGTCATACTCAGGACCCGAGGCAGGCGGTGGATGACAGATGATGCGTAGCAGCGGCGTGGTGACGGCGGCCTGGGTCGCGCTGACGGTGTTGATGGCCCAGGGTGCGACGAGTGCGGTGGTGGCGGAAGGTCTGCCGTCCTACAGCCAGGGTTACGATCCGGCGCGCGATCCCTTTGCCGATGGCCGTGACGCCTTGGCACTGGCGCAGCGGACCCAGCGTCGTGTGCTGATCGAACTCGGTGGCGAGTGGTGCCAGTGGTGCAAGGCACTGGATCGGTTCCTGAGCGACAACGAGCGGGTGCACGAGCCGCTGCACCGCCACTTCGTGGTGCTGAAAGTCAATGTCAGCGAGGAGAATGACAACGCCGAGTTCCTCGCTGGCTTGCCTGAGAATCTGGGCTATCCCCATATTTATGTCGCGGCTGGGGACGGCCGGGTACTGCATTCGCAGGACACGGCGCAGTTTCTTGCGGACGGCCGTTATGACGAGGCGCGGGTGCTGGACTTCATCGAACGTTGGCGCCCCGCCGAGGCCGAGGTGGTAGCAAAGCCATGAGAGAGCATGTCAGGAAACTCGCTGAATCGGCCGGGCTGCGTGCCTGGCTGACGCAGTGGCACGGCCAGCTGGTATCGCGGCGGCGCTTCCTGCAGCAGCTGGCGGGCGGCACGGCGGCGGCGTTCCTGCCCTGGGCGGCCGTCTCCGGCAAGGAAGCGCCGCCCTCCGAGGCGCTGAGCGAGGCGGCCCGCTGGCAGGTGCTCGATGCCGTGCAGCAGCACCTGTTCCCCAGTGAACCGGACGCGCCCGGGGCCCGCGAGATCGGGGCGTTGGCTTACCTGAAGTTCATCGTCGGCGACGACAGCCGCGATGTGGAGGAGCGCGCCTTCATCCTGCAGGGTGCAGGCTGGTTGGAAGACATGGCGCAGCAACTGCGCCAGGCCTCCTTTGTCGCCCTGGACGAAGCACAACGCGAGCAGGTGCTGCGCCGCGTCGAGGATTCCGCCGCGGGCCGCAACTGGCTGTCGGTGATGCTGCTCTACCTGGTGGAGGCCCTGCTCGCCGACCCGGCCTACGGCGGCAACCTTGGCGGCGTGGGCTGGCGCTGGCTGGCGCACATCCCGGGCTTTCCGAGTCCGCCACTTGACAAGCTGTATCCGGAGTTGTTGAAGCGATGACCGATTACGACGTCTGCGTCATTGGCAGCGGGGCTGGTGGCGGGCCGGTCGCCTTCACCCTGGCGCACCAGGGACGTTCGGTGGTGGTGCTGGAAAAGGGCCCCTGGTTTACCGAGGCCGACTTTTACAAGGATGAGCTCGCCTGTTGCCGGCGCAGCGTCTACACCCCGAGGTTGGCGGACGAGCAGCACGTCATCGAGGAGCGCGACGGCGAGAATGGGTGGACGGCGACGCCGACCTCGGAGTCCGGTTGGGACTTCTGGAATGGCAACTGCGTTGGCGGCTCCAGCAACTTCATGAGCGGGTTTTTTCATCGCCTCAAACCGGTGGACTTCCGGCTGCGGTCGGAATTCGGCCCGGTCGAGGGGGCCAACATCGTCGATTGGCCGATCAGCTACGAACAGCTCGAACCTTACTACGACCAGGTGGAGAAGGTCGTCGGGGTGTCGGGCAAGGCCGAGCGCCATCCGAACCTCGAGCCGCGCTCCAGTGCCGACTTCCCATATCTGCCGACCGCCGAGCACCCGGTCTCGGCCTGGATCGACGACGCCTGTGCCAAGCTGGGCTATCACTCGTTGAAGGTGCCGCGCGCCATCCTGACCAGGCCCGACCATGGTCGGCGCGGCTGCGAGTACTCCGGTTACTGCGGCAGTTACGGCTGTTCGACCGGCGCCAAGGGCAGTTCGCGGGCGGCCTTGCTGGACCGAGCGGTGGTCACCGGGCGGTGCGAGATCCGAGCGCGGGCCAAGGTCAGCCGATTGGTCAGCGATGCGCGTGGTCGCCTGGTCGCTGCGGAGTACTTTGACCAGGCCGGTAAGCGCCAGCGGGTGACCGCCAGGATCTTCGTCGTGGCCTGCCAGGCGATCGAAAGTGCGCGCCTGCTGCTGGCGTCGACCGGTCCGCGTTTTCCCAATGGCCTGGCGAACAACAGCGGGCAGGTCGGGCGCAACCTGCTGTTTTCGGCCGGCGGCGCCGGCGGCGGCGATCTGGTTTACGGCGAGCTGTCAGCGGCCAGGGCCGAGCAGTTGCGGTTGATGGGGCCGTTCGTGAACCGCGCCCTGGATGACTGGTATGTCATCGAGGACCCGGCCCTGCCGGGCGGGCGCGCCAAAGGCGGGATCGTGGAGTTCCTGTTGAGCCATCCCAACCCGATCGCCCGCGCCAGCGGCGCCAAGTGGGGCGGGGACCGCCTGGTCTGGGGCAAGCCGTTGAAGCGGCGGCTGGAGAGCTGGTTCCGCGATGATCGCCGGCTGGCCTTCGAGGCCTTCAACGACTGGCTGCCGGTGGATTCCTGCTTCGTGAGCCTGGATGGCCAGACCAAGGATCGCTGGGGCGACCCGGTGGCCAAGGTGCGGATCGGCTTCCACCCCCAGAACCTGCAGATCGGCGAGTATCTGGCCGAACGGGGCCAGGCGGTCCTCAAGCAGATGGGTGCCCGCAACATCAGCTCCAGCATCAGCGGCGCACCGCCGGCCAATCTGGTGGCTGGGGGCTGCCGTTTCGGCACCGATCCCGCCAGCTCGGTCCTGGATGCGGACTGCCGGGCGCACGAGGTCGAGAACCTCTATGTCAGCGATGGCAGCTTCATGCCCACCGGCGGCAGCGTGCCCTACACCTGGACCATTTATGCCAACGCCTTCCGGGTCGCGGATCGCATTGCCGCTAGCCTGTAATCCCGGGTCAGCTGCGCCGCCACACCAAGGTCAGGTTGTTCACCGGCATTGCGATTTCTTCGGCCGGTTGCAGGCCCGCGGCGGCGGCCAATTCGTTCAGCCAGGCGATGTCGCGGATCCCGCTCGCCGGGTCGCGCGTCTTGAGCCAGGCGTCGAAGCGCGCGTTGCTGGCGCTGGTATAGCGTCCAGCGCGGTTGAAGGGACCGTAGAGCAGGAATAGCCCGTCGCGACACAGCACCCGGCCGATACCGGCAAACATGTCGGTCACCGCGGTCGCGTCCATGATATGGGCCGTGTTGGCGCTGAATGCCGCGTCATAGGGTCCGGCCGGCCAGGCGTCGCGGCTGACGTCCAGCGCCAGCGGCGGCAACAGGTTGGCGAGCCCCGCCGCGTCCAGCCACAGTCGCATGCCCGGGTGATGCATCGCCTGGTCGCTCGGTTGCCAGCTGAGGTGTGGCAGGGCGGCGGCAAAGTAAACCGCGTGCTGTCCGGTGCCGCTGCCGATTTCCAACAGGGTTCTCGCCTGCTGCAGGCGCGGGCGCAGCACCGCCAGGATGACATCGCGGTTTTCGTCGCAGGCGGCGGCGTAGGGCCTTTCCGGCATCGCTGGGCGGCTCGCTGGGAATCCGGGGACATGCTCGCAGGCCATGCCGGGGACGGCAAGTGCCGCCTCGGGGCGGGAGTCAATGCGGCATTGGGCAATTTCAGCCCCGACACGGTAAACTCAGGGGCTGTTTCGCACCCGGACCGGTGCGCGCGACCGAATTTCATCGATCCACGCCAACGAGGGGGACGCCCGACGTGTCTGCACACTCTGATGCCACTTTCATGCGCATGTTTTTGCTGGTGTTGGGGGCCCTGGTGGCCTTCACCGTGATCATCATGTTTGCTGCCCGCATGATCGGCGGCTCCCTCGAAGACATCAATGCCGGCGACCCGTTGCGGCGGGCGGCATTGGAGGAGCGCATCGGGCCAGTCGGGCGGGTCCGGCTGGCGCAGCAGGGCGGGGCCGCTGGCGCCGCAGCCCCGGCGGCCGCGCGCAGCGGCGCGGACGTTTACCAGAGCGCTTGCTTCGCGTGCCACGGCACGGGTGCGGCAGGGGCGCCCAAGGTCGGTGACCAGGCCGCCTGGGCGCCGCGGGTCGAGGAGGGTCTGGCGCACCTGATCGAGGTGGCGATCGCCGGCAAGGGAGCCATGCCGCCGCGCGGTGGCAATCCGGCCGTTACGGACGAGGAGTTGCGTGCGGCAATAACCCATATGCTGAAAGAAACTGGCATCGAAATCAGCGAGACCGAAGCACCGCACGCGCCGGCGGCAGAACCCGCCGGGCATGTCGAGCCCCAGGAGCAGGCCGCGGCGGCCGCACCTGGCGCCGCGACCGCCGCCGAACCGGCCGCCGCTGGCGGGGTGGATCTTGCCAAGGGCGAGGAGGTCTACAAGTCGGCCTGCTTCGCGTGCCACGACACCGGTGCCGCGGGCGCTCCCAAGCTGGGCGATACGGCCGCCTGGGCGCCGCGTATCGGGCAGGGCTCGGAAGCCCTGCTGCACAGCGCGATCAACGGCAAGAATGCCATGCCGCCCAAAGGCGGGCGGATGGATCTGAGCGACATCGACGTCACTTCGGCCGTCGCCTTTATCCTGAGCAAGAGCCAGTAATCCCGGCGGGGGGGGGGGGGGGGGGGGGGCCGCCCCCCCCC
>JBFZDU010000163.1:0-17035 GCA_041307205.1 Gammaproteobacteria bacterium
TATTACTACGTCAAGACCGTCGAGTTCAGTGCCGCCGGGCTGGCCAGCGAGGGCGACGGCGACGGCTGGGGCTGGAATGCCAGCCTGATCCACGAACAAGGCGCCTGGGGCTTTGGCCTGGCCTACCGTTCGCAAGTGGATGCCGATATCGAGGGTTCCTCGCGGATCCTGCTTGGGGGGTCGGCTGGCCTAGTCTCTCCGGCGACGGCCGAGATTCCGCTACCCTGGCGTGCCCAGGCCGGCGTGCGCTATCAGGCGACAGATCAGCTCGCGGTGGAGTTCGATATCACCCGCACCGGTTGGAGCAGCTTCGACACCCTGGTGATCAACAACGGTTTCGGCGGCGTGACCAGCACCAATAATTGGAAAGACGCCAACGCCTATCGTCTGGGTGGGACCTACATGCTCACCCCCCAGACGCAGTTGCGGTTCGGCTATACCTACGACAAAACGCCGCAACCGCGCGGCTTTTTCAGCGCCCGCATCCCGGACAACGACCGGCACCTGTTCAGCGTCGGCCTGGGCCACGATCTGGGCAACGGCCTGTCAATCGAAGGCGGTTACATGTACGTGCAGTTCGAAGATTATACGCACGCCAGCACCGCTATCGGTCTCGAACCGAACGGGACCTTGCTCTACAACGGCGAGTACGAATCCAGCGTCCACCTGTTCGGCGTAGGCCTGGCCAAGCAGTTCTGACGCACTCCCGGGCGGCGACGCGAAAAAAAACCCCGTCCGGACCGGACGGGGTTTTTGTTTGGGACCTGCGGCATTCAGATATACAGGCAGATGTCCGATTCGCCGGCAAATTCGAAGAAAGTCGCGGCGCCACCGTACTCGATGCCGCTGATGAAATCAGAGGTATCCATGTCGAACAGATCGACGGTCATCTGGCAGGCGATCAGCTTGACCTCGGCCTCCTGGCACAGGTCGCGCAGCTCCTCGACGCTGGCGACGCCTTTGTCGGCCATTTTCTTCTTCATCATCATGGTCATCATGGATTCCATGCCCGGCAGCGCGGTCAGCAGCACCGGGAACCATTTATCCATGCCCATCGGCATCGGCATGCCCGGGTTGCCCAGCGGCGTCACCTTCAGGTCGAGATTCTTCTTCAGCAGTTGCAGACCGTAGAAAGTAAAGAAAATCTGCGTCTCGTAGCCCAGTGCCGCGGCAGTGGATGCCAGGATGAAGGGCGGGTATGCCCAGTCCAGCGACCCCTTGGTCGCAATAATGGCCAGCTTCTTTTCGTCCATCGTTACCTCCCCCTGCATTGAGGGTCAGTGAATTGCGACCAGGAAGCTCACGCCTTCTTGATCAGAAACTCGAACTTGCCGCCGACTTCCTTGGATTCGACCAGTTGGTTGCCGGTCTGTTTGGCAAAGGCTTCAAAGTCTTTCACCGAACCCGGGTCGGTCGCGATGATGTGCAGCACCTTGCCTGACTCCATGCCGTTCAACGTTTTTTTCGCGCGCAGTATGGGCAGCGGGCAGTTCAGGCCGCTTGCGTCGAGTTCTTGGTCAAATTCAGCCATTGGCAACCTCCGGGTAAAGGGACACTGAGATGGTGTTCTGTGAGAGCAATCGAGCGAGTTCTTATATTCGAACTGACTAAGAATGGCAAGCGTCAGATGCCGGTAAAGCGGCGCACCCCACCTTGCGCCGGGGCGGCTATCTCGTAACCATTGCGCGCCCAAGCGATGATGCCGCCGCGCAGGTTGAGCACATTCCGGACGCCGTGTTGGGCCAGGTAGGCGCAGGCGTGATGGGAGCGCGCACCGCTGCGGCAATACAACACCAGGTCGCGATCCCTGGGCAGGTCTTGTAGTCGCAACGGGATCAGGTGCATCGGCAGGTGCTGCGCCAAGGGCAGAAGACCCTGGGCAACCTCGGCGTCACTGCGGATATCGATGATCTCGATATTTTCACCACCGTCCAGACGCGCCTTGAGATCGGCAGCGTCAATCTCGTTGACGAACATTCTGACCTCAAAAAGGGGAAAAAAAGACCGAAATAGTATATTATAATTTGACGATATAGTCAATTTATGGCCGCCTGTACGCATGTCCCGCGCCGCCGGTCGGCGGCCGGCAGGATCGCGCAGATGCGGCCGCCACATCAGTGAGCGTTTCCGGGGTTTGAGCGTATGGACTTCCTGCCCATCTTCCTGAACATCCGTGACCAGCAATGCGTCGTGGTCGGCGGCGGCGAGATCGGCGCGCGCAAGATCGCGCTGCTGTTGCGTGCGGGCGGCCGGGTGCGGGTCATCGCACCCACGCTGTGCGACATGCTGTTGCGACGCCACGCCCGCGGCGAAATCGAACACTTGGCCCGCGCCTACCAACCGGCCGACCTGGACGGTGCCGTGCTGGCCGTCGCAGCAACGGCCGACCCGACTGTCAACCGGGCCGTGGCAAGCGACGCGCGCCGGTGCGGGTTGCCAGTAAACGTGGTCGACGACCCGGCGCTGGGCAACTACATAGTCCCCTCGATCATCGACCGATCGCCGGTGGTGGCCGCGGTTTCTACCGGCGGATCCTCGCCGGTGCTGGCGCGCCTCATCCGCACCCGCCTGGAGTCCCTGATCCCGGCTGGCTACGGCCGCCTTGCCGAACTTGCGGCCGGGTTCCGTGATCAGGTCAAGCAAGCCATCCCGGATCCGGTCCGGCGCACCCGGTTCTGGTACCGCGTGTTGCAGGGCGGCGTCGCCGAGCGGGTCTTCGCGGGCCAGCTACCCGAAGCGGCTGCCCGCTTCGCACAAGAACTGGCGGCACCGGCTGCCGGCGCCGTCATGGGCGAGGTGTACCTGGTGGGGGCGGGCCCCGGTGATCCCGACCTTTTGACCTTCCGCGCGCTGCGCCTGATGCAGCAGGCCGACGTGGTCGTGTATGACCGCCTGGTGGCCAAACCGATACTGGACATGGTCCCCTCGGAGGCTGAACGTATCTACGTCGGCAAGGAACGCGACAACCACGCCATGCGCCAGGAGGAGATCAACGAGTTGCTGGCGCGCTTGGCCAAGCAGGGTAAACGGGTGCTGCGCCTCAAGGGCGGCGACCCCTTCATCTTCGGCCGTGGCGGCGAGGAAATCGATACCCTGGCGGCGCAGGGCGTACCCTTCCAGGTGGTGCCTGGCGTGACGGCCGCAGCGGGTTGCGCGGCCTACGCCGGCATCCCGCTGACCCACCGCGATCATGCGCAATCGGTCACCTTTGTCACCGGCCATCTCAAGGACGGCACCATCAACCTCAATTGGACCCAGCTCGCCCAACCGAACCAGACCCTGGTGTTCTACATGGGTCTGAAGGGGGTCGAGGTGATCTGCCGCGAGTTGCAGGCGCACGGGCTACCAGCAGAAATGCCGGCCGCCCTGGTGCAACAGGGCACGACGCACCAACAACGCGTCTACACCGGCACCCTGGACTCGTTGCCGGCGCTGGTCGAGCGCGAACAGCCCAAACCGCCGACCCTGATCATCGTTGGCCAGGTAGTCAGCCTACAGGAAAAGCTCGCCTGGTTCCGCGTCCCCCCAGATTCGGACCAGGGGGCGACCTCGCCAATCGAACCGGGGACGGTGTTCCACTCGCACGCCGACAGCTGAGCGGTAACCCGTGACTGCAGCGGCCGCCGCCGTGAGTGACGCTGCCGGCGGTCGCCCTAGGTCCGATGCGCGGCAGCAGGCTCAAGCCGCCCAGTCGTCGGGCTTCAACTGGTCGTCCCTTACCCGCGGGGTAAAGTAGACATCCGCTTGGTCGAGGTCGACGTCGTGCCCTGCGCCATCCACCAGCGGCTGGTCGTAGTCCTTCCAGCCGCGCAGACCGGTCTGCAGGGAGACCACGTTCTTGAAGCCCAGCACCTGCATCGCATGCGCCGCGAGGATGCTGCGATTGCCCGAGCGGCACACCACCACGATCTCGCGATCACGCGCTCGCACCAGCTCGGGTTCGGTTTCCTCGTAGTCCCACTCGCAGGCCGACTCCAGGATGCCGCGCGGCACGTTGATGGAACCGGCGATATGCATGGCATCGAATTCCGCGGGTTCGCGCACGTCCAGGACCAGGAGATCCGGATTGCGCCGCAGGCGTTGTTCGAGATCCCAGGGCATGATCTCGCGCACATGCGTAAGGCAATCACGGACCAGGTGCATGAACTTCTTCATCGCGTCCTCGTAAACATGCGACTGTTGTCAACCGGCGGCGGATGCCGTCTCCTGGCCGCCGCTGCGGCCGCACAGGTTTTGCTCGACCGCGATCACCGCCGCCTCCACGCGGGAGTGTACGTCGAGCTTGCGTAGGATTGCCTTGACATGCAGCTTGACCGTGCCATCGGAGATGCCGAGGTTGCGGGCGATGACCTTGTTACTCTGCCCGTCGGCCAGCAGGCACAGGATCTCGCGTTCGCGCGGCGTCAGATCTGACAGGGCCCTGTGACCATTGGCCACGACGCTGACCTCGCCCTGCACCGCCTTGGCCAGCACCCCGGTCAGCTCCGGCGCCACCAGGGTTTCGCCGGCGACGATCCGATTGAGCGCGGTAATCAGTTCGTCCGGCTCCATGTCCTTGAGCAGATAGCCCCGCGCGCCACCCTGCAGCGCCGCGATCACATCGCGTTCCTCGGTGCTGGTGGTGAGGATCGCGATCGGCATGGCGGCACCGCTGGCCCGCAACCGCTGCAGCATGACGATGCCGCTAGTGCCCGGTAGGCGCATGTCCAGCAGCACCACGTCCGGGCCCTCGGCTACCGCCAACCGGATTCCCTCCTCGCAGTCGCCCACCGCCGCCATTACGCCGATGCCCCGGCGTTCCAGCAATTCGCTCAGCCCGAGGCGAAACAGTGCGTGATCGTCAATCAGCAGTACCCGCATGTCAGACCGCCCAGGCCCTGACCTGCGGCTTGGCTTCCACCGCCGGGTGATAGATCAGTTCGACGCGTGTGCCCTCGCCTGGCTCGCTTTCGATGCGCAGCTCACCCCCGAGGCGCCGCGCCCGCTCCTCCATGATGGACAAGCCGATGTGTTCCCCAGGCTGACCGGGACGCTGCGCGTTCTCGAAACCGCGGCCATCGTCCTCCACCAGCAGCTTGTAGCCACCACCGGCGCTGCTCAGCAGTACGCGCACGGTATGCGCCCCGGCATGCTTGCGGATATTGGCCAGCGCCTCCTGCACGATACGCAGCATTTGCAGTTCCTCGGACGCCGACAGTCGCAGCTGGCGGCATTCGTTCTGGAAAAAGACGTGTGTGGCAGTCTCTTGGCCGAACCGCGCCACGACCTTTTCCAGCGCCGGAATCAGGCCACGCTCGTCCACCGGCGCCCGGAAGCTGTTAAGCAGTTCGCGCAGCTCGGTATGCGCCTCGTCCAGACCGCTGCGGATCCGCTGCAGGTCGTCGCGCGCCGCCGTCGGTGCGTCGTATTGCTGCAGCGTGTCGTCGAGCATGCGCACCTGGAAACGCAGGCTGGCCAGGGTCTGCGCCAGCGAATCGTGTAGTTCGTGCGCCAGGGCGTTGCGTTCCGCGACGATCGACAGCCGGCGCGCCTCGCCATCCGAGCGGTGCTTGGCGACCGCCATACCGAGATGACTGCCGATGGTCGCGAGCAGGTCGAGTATGTCCTCGCGCCCGGAAATCCCGGGCTTGCGGACGAAGATGTTATACAGGCCAAGGACGTCGCCGTGGTATTCCAAGGGCACCGTGACCACCTCCATCTCGTCGGAACCGAACATTTGCCGGCCCAGCGTGCGCGTGCAGTGCTTCGCGTTGTTCTCACACAGGATGTCGCCCGGCGACAGGGCGGTACCACACAGGCACAGTTCCAACGGCCGCATCTCGTGCTCGCGCAAGATGCCGTTGGCCAGCCCGATCGAGCCGACCAGGCGCATGCGACCGTCCGGCATCAGGACGCGCACGGTCGCGGCCAGACCATTGACCATCTCCTTCAAGATCCGCAGAAAGCGCAACAGCAGCTCGTCCAGGCCCGGCGCCTGGTTGATGCTCGCCGCCACGTCGTAAAGAATCTTGAGCGACGCCGTCTTCTGCGCCAGCCGGCTGGTGTGCCGCGCCACCCGACTGTCCATGTCTTCGTACAGGTCGGTCAGCTCTTCGTTCAGACTATCAATGTCGCGCACCATCTCGCCGAGCACACCCGTGTCGCCGAACGCCAGGCTGGCGCCAGGCTCGCCCTGGCACACTTGTGCGACCGACTCTTCCAGTCGCACCAGCGGCTGCAGCAACCGACCGCGCAAGCGCACCACCCCGATCGCGAAGCCCAGCACGGCCGCTCCGGCGCCGAACAGCAGCAACCGGGACAACACCGCGGCCGCTGCGGCCTCGACCGTCAAGAGGACGGCCGCCGCCAGGGTCACCAGCAGCCCGATGCTCAGCAGGGTCAGCGGCAGAACCAGCCGGGCCGCCAGCACCAGGCGCAGCATACGGTAAGTCTCCGACGCCCCATGGGCCGCCGCGACTGCGGGGGACAGCTCAACCGGAAGGGTTTTTTCGACGGCAGCAGTCATGCATCCGAAGGTTACGCCTAAACGTCTTGCCTGGCAGCCAGCAGTCAACCGGCGCCCAGGCCTTGCCAAGCTTCCTGGATCGCGGCGGCGCGCCGCTGTGCCAGGGCATCGCGGATGGCTTCTCCCGGCAGGCCGGCGGCCAGGTCCGCAGTGGTCACAGTGGCGGCCACTTCCCACGCCAGCGCAATGCGCCGCGCGGCCGTGCTGCTGCTGGGCTCCAGCACGGCACATACCGCGAGCAATTCGCGCAGCCGCTCCGGCTGCTGCCAAGCCCGCGCCGAACCCAGCCAGGCCACCGACGCCGCGGGCGCTGCGGCCGCCGCCGGCACCACCGGGCACAGGTTCAGCGCCCGCAACAGCAAGTCACGGCAGGGGCGATCGACGCGCCGGCGCTGGCACAGCGCCAGGCCCGCTGCCGCGTCGGTCAACACCGGCGCGAACACGCTGGCAAAGCGCGCTTCCACGCCAAGCCCTGCGGCCACGGCGCGGCGCAATGCCGGCTGACTCGCCGTATTGGACCCGACCCCGTGCCGCGGCGGGGCCGCCATGGTCTGCAGCAGTTCCGGGAACAACAGGTCCAGCGCGCCGCATTGCTGCAACACCTCGAAGAAGCGCCAGGGTGTGGCTTCTGCCAAGGCCTTGCGCAGTTCCTGCCACACCCGCTGAGGTTGCAAATATGCGATCTCGCCGCCTGCCACCATCGCCCGCAACAGCCCCTGGGTAGGCGGCGCGACCCGAAAGCCCCTGCACCCCAGCTTGGCGGCGAAGCGCGCCAACCGCAGCAACCGCACCGGGTCCTCGACGAAGGCCGGGGTGACGTGGCGCAGCAACCCCGCGGCCAGGTCGGCGCGACCGCCGTGTGGGTCGATCAGGATGCCCCGCGCGTCCTCGGCCATGGCGTTGATGGTGAGATCGCGTCGCGCGAGGTCCTGCTCCAGCGTGACCCCGGGGCCGGTTTCGACCCTGAAGCCCCGGTAGCCCGGCCCGGTCTTGACCTCGCGCCGCGCCAGGGCGTACTCCTCCCCGGTCTGCGGGTGCAGGAACACCGGAAAGTCACCGGCCACGGGCCGATAACCCGCCGCCTGCATCTCGTCGGGCGTAGCGCCCACCACCACCCAGTCGCGTTCCCGCACCGGCAGATCGAGCAATTTGTCGCGGATGGCCCCGCCCACCAGATAGACCTGCAAAGCACTCGCTCCCTAGCTAAGGGAAACCCCTTATAAATTGAAGAGTTAACCCCCATCCGCGTCAGGGTAGGAGCAGGGCTCCCGCCCTCGATAGTGAAAAAATAAAGCCAAAATGTCGTCAATTAGCAGAAGAGTGAGGTTCCGCAATGCAACTTTTTAAGTATTTGGTAATCTACTAATACATTGACCTAGTCGTAACGAGGTAACGGCCATGTTTCCCGCACTTTTTGGACTTATCACCGCCCTGCTGTTCGCCCTGTTGGCCCATGGTGTGTATGGCAGCGATGGCGTAATGGACTATCCCTGGATCGACGTCGTGTTCTGGTCGCTTATCGGTGCCGGGGCGGCGATCTCCATGGTCAACACGTTCGGCGTATGCCTGCCCTGCAAACTGCTGCGCAGGCTCGGCGCCGAGCGCTGGGGCAGCTGGTGGTGCGGTAACGCCGCGTGCCAGTGACCCGACCCGGTTCAACCGCCTCCCGCCACGGGCAGAGCGGCGAGATCCTGTTCGCGCTCCCGGCGCTGCAGCTCCCACATCCGTGCATACGCGCCATTGGCGGCTAACAACGCGGCGTGGGCACCACTTTCGACGATCCGCCCGCCGTCGAGCACCAGGATCCGGTCCGCGTCCACCACCGTGGACAACCGGTGCGCAATCACCAGCGTGGTATGCGCCGCCGATACTTCCCGGAGCGTTTCCTGGATCGCCTGTTCGGTGGCGGTATCCAATGACGATGTCGCCTCGTCGAAGATCAGGATCCGCGGCCCCTTGAGGATCGCGCGCGCGATGGCGACCCGCTGCTTTTCGCCGCCCGAGAGTTTCAGGCCGCGCTCGCCCACCACCGTGTCCCAGCCCTCGGGCAGACCCTCGATGAAACGCAGGATGTGCGCCATCGCCGCCGCCCGCTCGACCTCGGCCCGGCTGGCCCCCGGCCTTCCATAGGCGATGTTGTAATAAATGCTGTCGTTGAACAGCACCGTGTCCTGCGGCACGATGCCGATGGCCTGGCGCAGGCTGTCCTGGGTGAGTTCCCGCAGGTCCTGGCGGTCGATCATAATGCGGCCGCTGCTGACGTCGTAGAACCGGTACAGCAGCCGCGAGAGGGTCGACTTGCCCGCCCCGCTATGACCGACCACGGCCAGCGTGTGTCCGGGCGGGACCTCGAAATCCACGCCGTGCAGGATCTGTCGCTCCGGCTGGTAGGCGAAATCCACGTGCTCGAAGCGGATCGCCCCGCCGCGCAACACCAGCGGTCGGGCACCGGGGCGGTCAGTGATCTCCGGCGCGCGCTCCAGTAATTTGAACACCAGATCCATATCGGCCAGCGAATACTTGATCTGGCGGTAGACGATGCCGAGAAAATTGAGCGGTATGAACAGCTGCAGCAGGAAGGCATTCACCAACACCAGGTCGCCGATGCTCAGCTGCCCGGCCACCACGCCGCGGGCGGCGAACCACATCATCACTGTCACCCCCAGGGCGATGATGGCGCCCTGCCCGAAATTGAGCAGCGACATCGAGGTCTGGCTCTTCACTGCCCAGTCCTCCCATTCCTGCAGGGTGCCGTCGTAGCGGTCGAGTTCCAGGCGCTCGTTGCCGAAGTACTTCACGGTCTCGTAGTTGATCAGACTGTCGAAGGCCTGACTGTTGGCCTGCGAATCGAGCCGATTCATGAAATGGCGGAAATCCATGCGCCACTCGGTGATGGCAAAGGTGAAGCCCATGTAAACCAGCACTGTGCCGAAGGTGATGGCCGCGAAGGTCCACTGGTACCGGGTCAACAGCACGGCGGCCACCAGCGAGAATTCCACCAGCACCGGCAGGATGCTGAAGGCCATGTAGTTCAGTATGGTGCTGACCGAACGGGTGCCGCGTTCGAGGTCGCGGCTGACCGCGCCGGTCTTGCGCTCCAGGTGATAACGCAACGACAGCCGGTGCAGGTGCTGCAGCACCCGCGTACTGAGCCGGCGCATGGCACGGTAACGCACCTTGGCGAACACCACGTCGCGCAACTCATTGAACAGCGACGAGGCCAGCTTCAGGGCGCCGTAGGCGAGCAGCAGCGCCACCGGCAGCACCAGCAGCTCCGCCGGGCGGCCCTCGAAGGCATCGACGATGTCCTTGAGCACCAGCGGCACGCCGACGTTGGCCACCTTGGCGAGCACCAGGCAGCCCAGCGCGAACAGGGCGCGGCCACGGAACTCCCACAGAAACGGCAACATACCTTTCAGGTTATGCCAATCCCTGCGATCCTTATGGACTTGGGGCGCGTCGCCAATCTGACCGAGCATGTTACGATTTGCACTTAAAAATCAGGTGTTTCCGGAAACTTTCCGGGGCCGCCTGCAGTCTATCAGAAGCTCGTGTGCCGGAGGTTTCCAGATGGCCGATCCCCTCAGCAGTTGCTCCGAATCCGAACCCTTTGCCCTGCAGGTGTTGGGCGACAGCATGGAACCGGAATTTCCCGACCAATGCGTCGTGGTCATCGAACCGGCGGCGCGCGCCGAGCACGGCATGTACGTGATGGTCCTGGTCGAAGGGGTGCGCTGGTTCCGCCAATACCTCAAAGATGCGGCCGGCGAACGCCTGGTGGCACTCAACACGCTGTACCCTGAGATCCCGCTGGCCGGCCTGGAGTGGAAGGTCGAGGGCATCATCGTGCAGCGCAACCTGCGCCGCAATCGCGACCTGGGCATCCGGCGGGACGTCAAGCATTACAAGTACGCCTGACCCTCCCCCATGCAAAAAACCGCCGCTTTAGCGCTCGGCCTCGTCCTGCTGCTGGCCGGCTGCGGCGCCGACGCACCGAACGGTCCGACCAAGGCCCGCGAGCGCAGCGTCCACCTGATCGAGGTGGAAGTCGCCGAGCGCACCCCGGTGCGAACGGCGCATGCACGTACCGGCACCCTGCGCTACCGCCGCACGGTGCGTCTCCACGCCCAGGAGGAAGGCAAGGTCACGGCGCTACCGAAGTTCGAAAGCGACCCGGTCACGGCCGGCGAAGTGGTGGTGCAACTCGAAGACGACTTGCTGCGCGCCGAATTCGCCAAGGCCCAGGCCACCACGCACCAGGCACGGCTCGATTTCGACCGCATCCGCGGCCTGATCAAAAAGCAGGCGGCGGCCGAGGACGCACTCGCCCAGGCGCGCACCGCGGTGCAGATCGCCGAGGCCGACGAACAGCTGTTGCGCAGCCGCCTCGGCTACACCCGGATCAGCGCCCCGTTCGCCGCGGTGGTTACCGAACGCCGCGTCGAGCCGGGCGATGTGGTTGCCAGGCATGCCCACCTGCTGACCCTGGCCGACCCCGACTCGCTGGTGATCGACGTGGCGGTTTCCGAATTGTTGCTGCCGCTGCTGCGCGAAGGCGACCCGGCGCAGATCCGCATCGACGCCCTGGGCGGCGACGTCCACCCCGGCCGCATCCTGCGCATCCACCCCGAACTCGACCCGCTCACCCGTCAGGGCAAGGTGGAGATTCGCCTCGACCCCATCCCGCCCGGCGCCCGCGCCGGGCAGTTCGCGCGCATCGACCTGGAAAGCGCCGTGGTCAACCGCCTGCACGTGCCATTTGCCGCGCTGCGGCGGGACCGTGGCGGCGAGTTCGTGTTCACCCTGGCGGACGGCAAGGCGGTGCAGACCCCCGTGCGCAGCGGTCTGCGCTTCCGCGACCGGATCGAGATCCTCGAAGGCCTGGAACCCGGCCAGCAGGTGATCACGCGCGGCTTCCTCGGCCTGATCCCGGGCAAGGCCGTGGAACTGGCCGACGCCTCGCCACCAGCCACGGCCGCCCCGGACGACCGCCAGGCCCGTCAGGCACCACCGTGAGCAGCCCAAGGCTGCGGGGCGCCGGCCTCGCCGGCTGGTCGATCCGCCACCCGATCGGCGTGGTCATGATCACCTTGGCCGTGGCGGTGCTCGGGCTATTCGCGCTCGGCAGCCTCAAGATCGATCTGTTGCCGCACATCATTTATCCCGAGGTGCGGGTGCGGGTACTCGACCCAGGCGTGCCCGCCACCATCATGGAGGACCAGATCACCCGCCAGCTCGAAGAACAGTTGGCGATCACCGAGGACGCGATCCACATCCAGTCCAGCAGCCAGGAGGGCCGCAGCGAAGTCGACCTCACTTTCAGCTACGGCAAGGACATCGACGTGGCGCTGCGCGACGCCTCGACCCGACTCGATCGCGCCAAGCGCTTCCTCCCGGACACCATCGACCCGCCGATCATCTTCAAGCGCGACCCCTCGCAGTTACCGGTGGCCGAGTACGTGGTCAGTTCCTCGCTGCGCGACCCGGTGGAGCTGCGCGACTGGGTGGACTACACGCTCGGGCGCTGGCTGCTGAACCTGCCCGGGGTGGCCGCGGCCGAAGTCGGGGGCGGCCTGCTGCGCGAAGTGCAGGTGATCGCCGACCAGGACCGGCTCGCTGGCCTGGGACTGGACGTGCTGGACGTCGAAGACATCCTGGTCAAGGAGAACCAGGACATCGCGGGCGGCCGCCTGCTGATGCAGACCGGCGAGATCTCGGGGCGCACCGCGGGCCGCTTCCAGACGGTGCAGGAGATCATCGATCTGCCCTTGGCCACCGGCCAGAACGCCAGTGCGCCGCAATCGGTGCGCCTGGGTGAACTGGCCCAGGTGATCGACGGCGCCGAGGACGAACGCCTGATGGTCCGGCTCGACGACCTGCCCGGGGTGAAGCTGTCCATCCAGAAGCAGCCGCAGGCCAATACCGTGGCCGTGGTCGATGCCGTGGCGGCGCAGCTCGACGAACTGCGCGGCAAGGGCCTGGTGCCCGAGGATATCGAGATCGTGCGAGTGAACGACGAGGCGGACTTCATCCGCAAGTCGCTGGCGAATGCGACCAGCGCGGCGGTCAGCGGTGCCCTGCTCGCCATGCTGGTGGTCTACATCTTCCTCGGCAGCCTGTCGCGCACCCTGATCATCGGCAGCGCCATCCCGATCGCCATCCTGGTGACCGTGATCCTGATGGCGGCCGGCGGCCTCACCCTCAACACCATGACCCTGGGCGGCTTGGCGCTGGGTATTGGCATGCTGGTCGACAGCACCATCGTGATGTTGGAGAACATCTACCGCCATCAGCGCCAGGGCGAAGCGCCGGCAGAAGCATCGACTGCCGCGGCCGCCGAGATCAACAGTGCCATCGTTGCCTCCACCACCACCAACCTGGCGGCGGTGCTGCCCTTTCTGTTCATCGGCGGCCTGGTTGGGCTGCTGTTCCGCGAGCTGATCTTCACCATTTCGGCGGCCATCCTGGCATCGCTGGTGGTCGCCCTGACGCTGGTGCCGGCGCTTGCCGGGCGCATCCCGGCCGGCCGCGAGGGACTGGTGCGGCGCAGCGTGAATCGGGTCATGAATAGCCTGCAAAACGGCTACGCCGGGCTGCTGCGGCAACTGCTGCGCGCCGGCTGGCTGATTATCCTCGTCTTCCTGGCGCTCGGCGCGCTGGTCGGCTGGCCGTTCCTGCAACAACTGGCCAAACCACCGGCCAGCCTGCTGCCCGAGCTGGACGACGGCCGGGTGTCGATTCGAATGACCGCCGATCGGGGCATCAACGTGCAGCACATGAACCAGATCGCCACCCGGATCGAGCAGCTGGTGAGCGCCGATCCAGAGGTCGACTCGGTGTTCACCACGGTCGGCGGCTCCGTCTTCGGCCGCACCCAGACCGAGGCACCTAACCGCGCCGACCTGCAGGTGCAGCTGCGCCCGGTCGACGGCCATTTCGCCAGCAAGGCCTGGATCGAACGCATCCAGCAACAGATCGCCGCCCTGCGCCTGGTGGGCGTGACCGTGCGGGCATCGGTGCGTGGCATCCGCGGTCTGCAACTGGGCCAGAGCGACGACGACCTCGGATTCCGCGTCCAGGGGCCGGAACTCACCACGCTCGAGCACATCGGTTACCAGATGCTGGCCAAGCTGGGCGACACACCCGGCATGCGCAACCTGCGCCACTCTGCCGAGGACGTCACCCAGGAACTATCGGTGCGGGTCGACCGCCACCGCGCCCTGGAATACGGCCTGAGCGTGGATGACGTCGGTCGCGTGGTTCGCTTCGCGCTCGAAGGCGTGCCCATCACCGAGTTCCTGGTCAAGGACCGCAGCATCGACGTCGTCCTGAGACTGAGCCGCCAGGACATCGCCAGCCCCGCCGACCTCGACCGCATCGTGCTCTACAGCAACACCGAACCGCGCGTAGCGGTGCGCCTCGCCGACATCGCCCGGATCGATATAGTCCCGACCCCGTCCGAAATCCGACGCGACCGCCAGCAGCGCATGGTTGAAGTCACCGCTTCGCTCACCGGGGAACTCGGCCAGGCCGAGGTCATCGAGCGCGCCATGGCGGCGTTGGGCGAGATCGAGCTGCCGGCCGGCTACGTGATCTACGAAGCCGGCAACCTCGAAGCGCTCAAGGCGGGTCGCGACCTGACCTGGATGCTGCTGGGCCTGGCGATATTCCTGGTGCTGGTGGTGATGGCGGTGCAATACGAATCGCTGCGCAACCCGCTGATCATCACCTTCGGCGTCGCCTTCACCATTATCGGCGTCGCCCTGGGGTTGCGCTGGACCGGCATCCCCATCTCCATGCCGGTGTGGCTGGGCATGATCATGCTGGCCGGCATCGTGGTGAACAACGCCATCGTGCTCGTGGAGTACGTCGAACTGGAGCGCGGCCGCGGCCGCGACAAGGTCGCCGCCATCGTCGAAGCGGCGCGCCTGCGCCTGCGCCCCATCCTCATGACCACCCTGACCACGGTGGTCGGCATGCTCCCCCTTGCCCTCGCCCTGGGCCAGGGCGCGGAGATGCTGCAGCCGCTCGCCATCACCATCGTCGCCGGGCTGCTGTTCTCCACCCTGGTCAGCCTGCTGCTGGTTCCGGCGGTGTACCGCTACGCGGGCGCGGCCTGAGCCACGGCTAACCCGGCGGCACCGTTGCCATCATCGAGGGCCGCTGCGCGAAGCCGGCATGCCAGGCGCTGAGCATGGGCCGTGGGTCGCGCCACGCCTCAACGGCGCCGCGCAGGTCGAGATAGCCGAGTGCGATGGCAATGCTGATAGTCCCCAGGTCGACCCGGTCGCCCAAGGTCGCGACATCGCGCTCCAGCAGATCGAGCGCCCGCACGATCGCCCGCCGTTTAAGATCCACCCACCAGTCCCAGCGCTTTTCCACGGGACGCTTGTTGAGCTCCATGAAGATCAGCACGGCGCATTCGAGCATCCCGTCGGCCAGGGCCTGCTCGCGCAGTACGCGCCAACGCGCCTCGCCGACGGGGGGGATCAACTTCGGGCCAGGGTGCTGGGCATCAAGGTATTCACAGATCACCGCACTGTCATAGAGGCTGCTGCCATCATCCAGCAGCAGGGTCGGGACCATGGACAAGGGGTTCTCGGCAGTCAGGAAACCCGGCTCTGACCAGCCGTCGACCTTCTCCATACGCACCCGTTCGGTGAGGCCGGTCTCGTGCAGCAGCACGGTCACCTTGCGCACGAACGGCGAGGTGTGGGAATGGCGCAGCAGCATCGGCTTCTCTCCGGTTTGGGCCTCGGGCAAGTATGGCCGAGGGCGCCTGGGTAATCACCGGCAGTCCTTGGGGCGATGCCGGGGCGCCGCTCTACAACGCCGGCACCGGGGGCGGCGGCAGTTGCAGCAGGCGCTGCAGTTCCGTGGCGCTGAAGGGTCGTGGATCCTGCGGCAGGTGCCGGTGCGCTGTGCCACGCAAGTCGGTCCAGGCGTCCGCGGGCAGGCCGTCGCCGAGCAGCGGGGCGGACGGAGTGAAGACCACAACGCCGTCCCGGATGCTGAGCCCGCCCTCGCCCAACCCGAGCGCGGCCGGCGCACCGTGGCAACTGGCGCAAGGCCTGGCCCGACCCGTGGTGTGCGGCGCCAGGGGTGCGAAGCGGCGCAGAAACAGCGGCTCCGGCCAGTCCGGATGCGCGATGGTGGCGATCATGCCGGGGATCACCGGGCGCACACCGCCGTCCACGGCACGTCCGAGTGGCGGCAGGGTGTTGCGAATGCCCCAACGCCGCTCCCGCCAGACACCGGGGCGCAGTCGCTGATCGAGGTGATCCCATTGACTGCCCGCGGGATCGAAGCGGACATGGCAGCCAAAGCACTGGGGCGCCCAAGTCGCGTGGCAGGCATCGCAGCTGAGCGCCGCGTGCGCCTCGGCCTCGGGGACGTGCGCGGCGGTAACGGCCGGCACCCGCCGCGGCGCGGCACCGTTCTTCGGGTACAGCCAGGCCGCGTCGCCCCGCAGTTCGACATGCCACAGCGGGGTACCCGGCGCGGTCTGCAGAAAGGGCTGATCCGGCGCCGCCGCGAACGGCAGGCGCCCCAACATGGCAAGGTGATCCGCCGGCCAGGTGGCCGGGGTGACGCGCGGCCGGCGATTGTCATGACAATCGCTGCAGGCAATGTCCACGCCCGCCGTCAAGCCCATCAGGCCGGGGCCGGTGTGACAGTCCGTGCAACCCATCCCGGCGCGGTGGTGAATGTCGGCCGCGTGGCGCTCGACCAGGCGGCCGTCAGACAGGCGCGCCAGTCCATCCCAAGCGCCCGGCCGCGGCGGCGGTTCGTCCACTTCGGCGAGGCCCGCATAGTTCAAGGCGATACGTCCGGAGCGGGAGTGGCAACCGAAACAGGCGCCGTCGTTCACCGGCAGACCGACCCGCGCGTGCCCGCCCTGCGAGCTCTTGCTCAGGTGGCAGGCCAGGCAACCGCCGCCGCGCGCGGTCACGGGATCGCCCGGTTCGCCCGAACGGGGTTGACCGAGGTGACAACCCGCGCATAACCGGCGCAACAGACTGTCAGCCACCCCCTCACCCAGCGCATCCAGGCGGTCGACCCCACCGGCCACATGCTTTTTGTCACTCCCGGACAACAGGGTACGCGTCACCGCGACCATGCCCGCGCCGGTGTGCATGCGGCCTGCGACGACCCCCGCCAGCTGCCCGGGATGGCAGCCACCGCAACCTTGTGCGGCGTTGGCCAACTCGCCGGGTGCTACGACCATGCCGGTATGTGCCGCCCCCGCCGTCACGGCCGCGGCATCCCCGCCATGGCAGCTGACGCAGGGCAAGCTCGCGCCGCCATGCGGCGCAGCAGCGCCGCGGTGACAATCCGTGCAGCGCTCGGCAGCGCAGGCTCCCGCCGCCCAGATCACGACCACCACCGCCCAGACCGGGCGGACCAGCAGCAACCGGCCCGGCGACATTATCGGCGTATTTTGATCCATATCAGCCCCAACGCTCGACAGCTTCGCCATTGATGATTTGCCTTCTAGACTGCCAGGCAGAGCAAACGGGGCGGCGCGGG
>JBFZDU010000164.1:0-9689 GCA_041307205.1 Gammaproteobacteria bacterium
ACTGCAGCCCGCGAGGACTGCCAACAGCATGCCGCTGGCCGCCAGCCGCGGATAGCAGCGCCGCGGCGGCAGTTCAGAACAAGGCCAAGGGCTTTGCTTGCACGTCGGGTCCGTCACGTTCCCTGTTTACAACACCTTGTATAGCACGACAATCAAGATCGCTCCGGCCACAGTCAGCCAGCCGATGATATCCACCCAGCCATGCAGCCGCTGTTCCATGCCTGCACCGCCCCATGACATCAAGCCGGCGACCAGGAAAAAGCGCGCACCGCGGCCCACCACCGACGCCAGGACAAACGGCAGGAAGGCCATAGTGATAACCCCGGCCGTGATGGTAAACACCTTGTAGGGGATCGGCGAGAAGCCCGCCAGCAATATCGCCCAGAAGCCCCACTCATCGAACCAGCTCTTGGCCTGCAGGTAACGCGGGTAATAGCCGGCATCTTGCAGCAATGGCTCGACCAGGTCGAACGCGAACAGACCGATGAGATAGCCGAACACCCCACCCAAAACCGAGGTGACGGTGGTCAGTAGCGCAAACTCCCAGGCCCGTCGCGGCTGCGCCAGGCTCATGGGTGCCAGCATCACGTCCGGTGGTACCGGAAAGAAGGACGATTCCGCAAAGCTCAACCCCCCCAGATACCAGGGTGCATGCGGATGCCGCGCCCATTGCATGGCGCGGCCGTAAAGCGACGAAAACAAGCGCACTATTGCACCCCGCTGAGCAGGGGCACGAAACTCACCCGTTCGAGCAACTCCTTGTCGTAACCACCCTCGGTGCGGGTCACGCGCACCAGCACCTGTTCTTCGCGTGGACCGACCGGCAGCACCAGCCGGCCACCGATGCGCAGTTGCGCCACCAGTTCGAGCGGCATGCCTGCGGGCGCTGCCGTCACTATGATACCGTCGAATGGTGCGTACTCCGGTAATCCGAGGCCGCCATCGACATGCTTGGTGATGACGTTACGGATCTTCAGTTCGCGGAACCTCTGGCGCGCATGCTCTAGCAGGCCCGCGATCCGCTCCACTGTGTAGACGCGACGCACCAGGGGCGCCAGGATGGCGGTCTGGTAACCCGAGCCGGTACCGATTTCCAACACGCTCTCCAACGGCCCACCCTGCAGCAATGCCTCGGTCATGCGCGCAACGATGTAGGGTTGTGAGATCGTCTGGCCATGCCCGATCGGCAGTGCGGTGTCCTCGTAGGCGCGGCTGGCGAGCGCCTCGTCGACGAAAATGTGCCGCGGCACGTTGCGAACCCGTTCGAGCACACGCAGGTCCCGGATACCCTCGGCACGCAGGCGTTCCACCAACCGCTCCCGGGTACGTGCTGAGGTCATGCCGATGCCATAGTGGTGCATATTGATCACGGCCGTTCCTGCAACCAGTCGTTCACGGCCGCGAGGGCCTGGTGCCGGGTCAGGTCGACGTGGATGGGACTGACCGATACGTAGCCGTGATTGACGGCGTGGAAATCCGTCCCCGGGCCGGCGTCCTGTTCGGGACCGGCTGGTCCGACCCAGTAGATCTGGCGGCCGCGCGGATCCAGTGCCTTGACCACGGGTTCGGCCTTGTGCCGGTGCCCAAGGCGGGTCGCGCGCAGGCCCTGCAGTTCGCCGTAGGGTATATCGGGCACGTTCACGTTCAGGATGGAATCGACGGCCAGCGGCGAGCTGCACAGACGCTGCACCAGCTCGCGCGCCACCCGGGCCGCAGTCTCGAAATACTGCGGCGTGTGCGAAGTCAGCGATATAGCCATGGCCGGGTAGCCCAGAAACCGCCCCTCGGTGGCGGCGGCGACCGTGCCCGAATAGATCACGTCGTCACCCATGTTGGCCCCCGCGTTGATGCCGGCCACGACCATATCCGGTTCTTCGTCCAGCAACCCGGTGATGGCCAGATGGACACAGTCGGTCGGCGTCCCCTCGACCCGGATGAAGCCGTTTGCCAGACGCCGGGCGCGGATCGGCATTTCCAGGGTCAACGAGTTGCTGGCCCCGCTGCGATCGCGATCCGGCGCCACCACGGTGATCTGCGCGATACCGGCCAAGGCCGCCGCCAAGGCATGCAGCCCCGGCGCCTCGACGCCATCGTCATTGCTGAGCAGGATGCGCATGAAGTGGGTGTGACGGATTCAACCAGGGTCGGGGCAGTCGACCTGCAATTCTACTGAATAACCCGCGACGGCTCACCTTGATCCGCTCTCGGATTGCCGTTTCAATGCGGCCATGGACCCGCGCGACCGCAAATCCACCGATGGGGACCTGTTCCGGCAGGCCGTGGACGACGTGGAGCCACTCGACCAGGACCGCATCGAACCTTACCGCCGGCGCTACCGCCCGGAACCACTGCAGTTGCCGGTCGGGGACGAGGAATTCGACGAGCTCGCCGACCTGCAGCTCGAGACACCCGAGTTCCTCGATTTTTGCCGCCCGGGCATCCAACACCGCGTCTACCAGGACCTGCAGCGCGGCGTGATCGAACCGGAAGCGAGCCTTGACCTGCACGGAATGCGAGTGGCCGACGCCCGACTCGCACTGCAGCGGTTCCTGCAGCACAGTGTCCAGGCCGGGCGCCGCTGCATACGCATCGTCCACGGCAAGGGGCGCGGTTCTTCCAGCCCGCCGGTGTTGAAACAAAAGGTCAACCAGTGGCTGCGTCAACCCGACACGGTGTTGGCGTTCTGTGCGGCGCCGCGCTGGGACGGCGGGACCGGCGCCGCCTACGTGCTGCTGTCGCGCAAGTCGCGGCTGGCTCCCTGAACCACGCCGGTATCCAGCACTTCCCGCAGCACCGTGGTGGCATAGGCACCCGCCTCCAGGGCAAATCCCAGGAGCAGGTCGCCGCCCTCGCGCGACCAGACAAGATCCCGCACCGGCAACCGCAGCGCCCGACGTTCGGCGTCCAATCCGGCACGCTCCAGCCCCGCCACCCAGAAGCTGCAGCTCGCCAGTATCGCTGCCTCCAGCGCGCCCGCCGCCTCTACCGGGACCAGCGCGCGGCTGGCCCGTCCAGGCAGCGGCCCGGTCGGGTGGATATCCAGTGTCGCCAACCGGGCCCGCAGCCTGTCATCGATCGGCTCCGGCCCGAACTGGCGCTGCGATCCGTCAAGCTGAAAGATCTCCCCCGGCAAAGCGCTGTCCCAATTCCCGTGGCGCACCCGCTCGGCCAACACCTGGTTGAACAGCCAGCTGCGCACCGCCGAAAGTAACAGGCCGCGTTGTTCGCGTTGCACGCGCAGCCGTCCTTCGAACAGTTGGCGGGCGCGCGGCAGGTTATTGCCGTTGATGCCGAAACGCTGCGGACCAAAGTAGTTGGGCACACCCCTTGCCACCAGCTGCGCCAAGCGCTCGGCCAATTGCGCGGCGTCCCCGACGACACCGCGGATGCGGATGCGGAAACGATTGCCGCGCAGCGCGCCACGGCGGATCTTGCGGTGGTGGCGCACTGCCAAGAGCACCTGCACGTCGTCGTCTTGCAGGGCCGTCCAGTCCGGGTCCGGGCGCCCCGCAAGCTGCACCGTGAAGGCCTGGGTGGTGACGGCCAGCTTGTCCTTCAGGCCGGCATAGCCCACCGCCATCTGCGGCACACCGGCCAGCTGTGCGATGCGTCGCGCCAAGTCATGCGTGTTCTGGCTGCGCTTGCGGACGCGCAGGAAGGCGTGCTCCCCGGCCCCGCTGGGTTCGTAACCCAGCTCCTCGTCGACCTGGAAGTCCTCGGGCTGCGCGCGCAAATCCGCTGTTGCTACCGGGCCACCCCGGGCATAGGGGAGATCGCGGGTCGGATCACCCGCGGGCAAAGGGATCTCGGTCATTCTGCGAGCAGCACCACCGCATGTGCGGCAATACCCTCTTCGCGACCGGTAAAGCCCATGCGCTCGGTGGTGGTGGCCTTCACGTTGACCCGTGCGACATCAATCTGCAGGTCGGCCGCAATGTGCGCGCGCATGACCTCGATATGGGGGGCAAGTTTAGGGCGTTGGGCTACGACCGTCAGATCGACGTTGCCGACCCACAGCCCACGCACCTGTACCGCGTGCACCACCTGTCGCAGCAGCACCCGACTGTCGATGCCTGCAAAGGCGGCATCGGAATCCGGGAAATGGCGCCCGATGTCCCCCAGCCCCGCCGCGCCCAACAGGGCATCGCACAACGCGTGCACCAGCACGTCACCGTCGGAGTGCGCCTCCAGCCCGCGCTCGTGGGCAATGCGTACGCCGCCGATTACCACAAAATCACCGACACCAAAGCGATGGGCGTCGTAACCGTGTCCGATACGCATGATCGAGTTCTGAATCGCCTCAAGGGGAACGGAATACTAAACTACCCGGGGAGGAACGAGGAACGAGGAACGAGGAACGAGGAACGAGGAACGAGGAACGAGGAACGCCAAAATGGTCGCAGCCCCGCAACCGATGTCAAGCCAAAATCCAAAACAAATCGCGGCGCAGCCGCACAAGACCCCTCGGTCCTCGGCCCTCGATCCTCGACCCTTTCTGTAGAGGCGCCAGCCGCACAAGACCCCTCGGTCCTCGGCCCTTTCCGTTCAGGCGCCAGCCGCACAAGCCCCCTCGATCCTCGGCCCTCGATCCTCGGTCCTTTCTTTACGCAGTTCCGACCGCTTCAACCCGGATACGGCAACTCACGCAAGCCCTGATTCGGCCGCCGGGTACTGGGTATTGCCGGCGAGCGCCTGCCGCAGGAAGCAGCTCGCGTCGGCCTCGGACAGCGGCCGCGAGAGGTAATACCCCTGGGCCTCGCCGCAATGCTGTGCGCTCAGGAACTGCAACTGGTTCGCCGTCTCCACGCCTTCCGCCGTCACCTTCAGATGCATGCTCTCCGCCATGGCGATGACCGCGGTGGCGATGGCCCGATCCTGGGGATCGGTATTGACGGCACACACGAAGGCCCGGTCGATCTTGAGGCGGTCGATCGGGAACTGCTTGAGGTAGCTCAGCGACGAGTAGCCGGTACCGAAGTCGTCGATGGCGAGTTGGACGCCCAGGCCCTTGAGCTTGCGCAGGGTATCCAGGGCCGCCGCGCCGTCCTTCATCAGCAGGCTCTCGGTGATTTCCAGTTCCAGGGCCTCGGCTTCCAGCCCGGTCTCGGCCAGCACGGTGGCGACGTATTCGGGAAAACCAGCTTGGGCAAACTGCCGCACCGAGATATTCACGGCGATCCGCGGCAGCTTCAATCCTTGGTCGCGCCAGGCCTTGCACTGTGAACAGGCAGTGCGCAACACCCAGTCGCCAATCGGCAGGATCAAGCCGGTCTCCTCCGCCAGGGGGATGAAGTCGACCGGCGAGACCGGGCCGAGCTCGGCGCTCTGCCAGCGCAGCAGCGCCTCGACGCCCGAGATCTCGCCGCCGGCGATGTCCACTTGCGGCTGGTAATGCAGGGAGAACTCGCGGCGCTCCAGCGCCCGCCGCAGGCTCTGTTCCATGGTGAGGCGCTTGAGCGCGGCCTCGTTCATGGCTGCGGTGTAAAATTGGAAACCGTTGCGCCCTTCGCGCTTGGCGAAATACATGGCCATGTCGGCGTACTTGAGCAGGTTGCCGACATCCGCGCCGTCATCGGGATACACCGCGATGCCAATGCTGGCGGTGACCGTGATCTCGTGCCCGCCCAGCACCAGCGGCTGCGCCAGGGCGTTGAGCAGGCGCTGCGCGACCACACCGGCGTCGCGGGCCTCGGAGAGTTCGGACAACAACACGGTGAACTCGTCACCGCCCAGGCGCGCCAAACCGCCCTTGTCGGTCGCCGCCCGGCCCTGGGCAATGCCGTCGCTGGTCCGCAGATTCAGCAACAGGCGCTTGGCCACCTCCATCAACAGCAGGTCGCCAATGGCATGGCCCAGGGTATCGTTGATGCGCTTGAAGTTGTCGAGGTCGAGAAACAGCAGCGCCAACGGCCACTGGTGGCGGCGGGCGGTCTCCAGGGCCTGGGCGAGCCGCTCCTGGAACAGCGCCCGGTTGGGCAGCCCGGTCACCTCGTCGTAGTAGGCGAGTTGGCGAATGCGGCTCTCGGCACGACGGCGTCGGCCCAGGGCGATGGCGAGTTGCCGGACCTCGTGCACGTGAAAGGGCTTCTGCAGATAGAACAGGCTGCCCGCCGGCGGCACGCGCTGCGCGATCTCCTCCGGGTTCACATCGGAGTAGGCGGTAGCCACGACGATGTCCACGCGCGGATCCAAATCGCGAATGTGCCCGGCTGCCCACAGGCCGTCCGGGCCTGGCGGCATGCGCATGTCGAGGAACACGACGTCGAAGGCCTTGTCTTCGTTCAGGGCCTGCTGGACCGCCTGCACCGCGTCCTCGGCGCCCCGGCTGAACACCACTTCGAACCGCTCCTGTGGCGCCGTCCGGGTGTTCTTGGGCGTGCCGAACAGCCGGGACCTCAGGTCGCTCAGATCGGCGCTGGCCGGCTCGACCGGGGTGGCCTGCAGAATGTCCCGATAGGTATCCAGGACCTGCGGTTCGTCGTCGGCCACCAGCACGCGGATCTGCTCGGCCGAGGGGTGGTTGCTGGGGGTGTTCATGCGGCATGCTCCAGACCGGGCTGTGCCGCCAGCGCTTGTGGCAGCAGCAGGTGGAAACAGGCACCGCGGCCAGCGCCGGCGCTTTCAGCGTACAGGCGCCCACCCAGCGCCAGTACCGTGTTCGCACTCCAATGCAGGCCCATGCCCGAACCGCGTGCCTTGGTCGAAAAGCCGCGCTCGAACAAGTGCGCCAGGTGTTCGGGGGCGATCCCGGCACCATTGTCGGTAAAGCGCAGGTGCACCAGCGCTGCCCCGTCGAGCGTCTCCAGCGCGGCCTCGACCTGAAGTTCGCCGGGCTGTTGTGCACCGATCGCCTCGGCGGCGTTGATCAGCAGATTGCTCAGCACCTGCTGCAACGCGACCCGCGACCCGCGCACCGGCGGCAGCTGGCCTAGATCGCCAGCCAGTTCGATCCGCAAACGCTCGCGCAGGCCGTCGGGCATCAGTTTTATGGTGTCCCGCAATAGTGGCGCCACCGGCAGCGCCTCGACCACCCGTTCGGCGCGGCTGAAGCGCTGCTGGTCGGCCAGGATCTGCTGGACGTGATCGAACTGGGTGTGCACGGCATCCAGATCCTGGGTCGTGCGACGCACCAACGCGGCCAGTTCCTGGCCCGCCAGCGCCAGGAAACCGTGCATGTCGACGCGCCGGCCCGGATCGAGGGCCGGGTCCGCGAGTTCGCCGGCCGCCAGGTCGATCTCGCGCACCGGCGCCTCGCCCAGCGCCGTCTTGAGTTTGTTCAGCTTCACCCCGATCGGCGTGATGGCATTGCCGATGTTGTGCAGCACCCCGCTGGCCATCTCGGCCACCCCGGACTTGTAGGACTGTTCGAGCAGCTTTTGCCGGGTCTCGGCCAGGCGCTGCACCATGCGGTCGAACTCGCGGCTGAGCACCCCGATCTCGTCCTGACGGGTCGAGGCCAGGCGCAGCGAGAGATCGTCGCCGGCACCGAGCGCGGCGGCGTGTCTGGTCAGGCGGCCGAGCGGATCCAGCACGGTGCGGCGCAATAGCATCAACAGCGTCAGCAGGATCAGTCCACCGGCGAGGGCGTTGGACAAGGTGGCATGGTGCAGGGCGTCGGCACCGCGGGCGGTGATTTCCCGCGGCGTGGTGATCAGCAGCCACAGCGCCGGCTGACCCTCCAGATCCACGAGCGTGGTATAGCTCATCGAGGCGCCGGGGCTTTCGACCAGGCGAATCGGCGTATGGGACAGCAGACCACCGTTGGCGGCCGGCGCTGCCAAGTCCGCCGCCGCCGTGCCGCCGACCCCGCCGGGTGCCTGCATGCGCAAGTCGATGCGGGTCTGCGCGGCGATGCGGGTGATGGCGGCGGCGTCGAGCAGCCGGCCCATGATCACATTGCCCCGGGCGGGTCCTGCGCCGTCGCTGGTGAGGATGGGATGGGACACGAACAGGACCGGACCGGCCGGCGTCCGCAGCAGGCCCGACACCGGTTCGGTCGCCGCGCTGTCGGAGCGAAGCGGGTGCCCCAGCGGCAGGCGGTCCGCCAGAAAGGCCGGGCGCGCCAGTTCGGCCTCGCTGTCCGGGTCCACGGCGAGGCCCCACACCAGGCGGCCCTCCAGGTCGTAGATGCCCAGGAAGTTCACCTTCAGGCTGGCCAGCGCCGGCGCGTTCAGGTTCGCCTCGATATAAGCTTCGTTCCCGTCTGCAACGAAATTATAGGTGTCGTCCCAGTTGGCCCAGTCAGCGGCCGATGGCCCCAGCAGCTCCAGTTCGCGCTGCAGCGCCTCGATCGCGCGGGCGGTGTTCTTCTGGGCCTCCTCCCGTTCCAGCGCGGCGAAACTCGGGTAGATGACCTGGCGCTGGATCGCGTAGTCCACGCCGGCATAGGTGGCGAACAGGGCCAGCATGAGGGTGATGACTTTGGTGCTTAGCGACATGGCGGGGATCTCTCAGGCTTGGCGGTTGCGGTCGGTCAGAGGCTCAGGTACAGGGCGAGTTGCAGGACCTGGAAGGGGTCATCGCCGAACGCCTCCCTGGCCGCCCGGCCCGGAAAGGCGATGCCATAGGCGGCGCTCACCGACAACTGCTCACTGACGGCCCAGTCCAGGTACAGGTTCAGCTCGTCGGCGAAGTGCCGGTCCGACACCGGGGTGCCGAAATAATTGCCTTGGTCCAATTCGAACCGGTAGGCGATCAGGCCGAGCGACGTGGCCTCGCTGGGGGCCGCCGCGAGGTGCAGCATGTGGTTGACCTGGTTACTGTTGAACAACAGGTACTCGCCGGTCAGCTCCCCCTGAAACCAGGTGCCCCAGCCGCGGCTCCAGCCGTAGAAGAAGGGGTCGAAGTCCCGCCGCACCGCATCGTCCGGGTCCGGATCGCCCGAGAAGCGCGCGTAGCGATAGCTCAGGCTGGGCGACCAGGGCAGTTCGCTGAACTCGTACTTGCCCTCCAGGTACCAGGCACGCGCATCCACGGCGCCGTCGCGTCCGCTGCCTCGTTCGCTGACGTACTCGCCCCACAGCGCCAGGCCGGGCGCGGCGGGCAGGGTCACCTCGGCGGCGCGCAGGCTGAACACCTCCATGCCGTCGCGGGCGCCGAACACCGTCGGCACGCCGGAATCCACGACCTGGAAGTACATCAGACCGAAGCTGCCGCGCGCCGCGCTGGCGTACTCGAGGTTGACGCCCGCGACTTCGGTCTCGTCCTGATCGCGATCCGCCGCCAGGTAAAAGGCATCGGCCCGCACCGGGGCGGTATTGAGTCGGAACAGCGCCGCCTCGCGAAAGGCGCGGCGCGGCGCCAGCCAATAGGCGCCCTTGTCGAACTGGTCCAGGTTGCCGTCCTGGATCAAAAAGCCGTCACCCACCGCGAATTCCTGGCGCCCGTAGGACAGGTCCAGGGTATCGTCGCCCCAGCGATCGGCGAACAGGCCGGCGGAGCGCCAGCCGAGAAAGGCCGTCTCCCAGGCCACGCCGCCGTCGCCCGAACGCGTGTAGCCACCGGCATCGCCCTCGCCGCCGGTGAAGGCGCCCACCGCCGAGACGCCGCCGTAGAGGGTGCCGACGGGCGCTGCATAATCCAGGTTCAGGCCGGGCTTGGCATAGCCCTCGACCCAGGCGGCATCGCCGGTGACCGCGCCGCTGCGCTGGTCTTGCCGGCCGGCACCGAAATTGACGCCCCAGGTGCTG
>JBFZDU010000165.1:0-5074 GCA_041307205.1 Gammaproteobacteria bacterium
ATACGAGTAAGAAGGAACGAGGAACGAGGAACGAGGAACGAGGAACGAGGAACGAGGAACGTCAAAATGGTCGCAGCCCCGCAACCCCTGTCAAGCCCAAATCCAAAATAAATCGCGGCGCCAGCCGCGCAAAACCCCTCGCTCCTCGGCCCTCGATCCTCGGTCCTTTCTGTAGAGGCACCAGCCGCACAAGACCCCTCGATCCTCGGTCCTTTCTGTAGGGGCACCAGCCGCACAAACCTCCTCGCCCCTCGGCCCTGATCTTTAAGACCCCGCCCCCGTCACCAGGGCAACTCGCGCCCGTCGTGTTTGTAGAACCGCCCGGAACGCTCCGGCCCGAAGCGCGCGACCTGCTCGCGCATGCCGGCCACGCTCTCCTCCACCTTGACCGGCGCACTCGCCCCCCCCATACGGGTACGCACCCAGCCGGGGTGCAACAGCAGCACGCCGATCCGGTGCTGCGCCAACTCGTAGGCCAGGCCGTGGAAGGTCGCGTTCATGGCGGCCTTGCTGGAGCGATAGGCATAGTCATTGGGGCTTGCAATGTCGCTGACGCAGCCCATGTGACTGGATACCGCCACCACCAGGCCCTGCTCGGCCGCGGCCAGTTGGCCGGCGAAGGCCTCGGTTACCCGCGCCGCGCCCAACACGTTGACCCGGAATGTCTCCAACCAGGCGTCGTAATCGATGCTGCCAAGGCGGTCTTTGCCCCAGCGTTCGAAGTAAACGCCGGCATTGTTCACCAGCAGGTCCAAGGCAACGCCGTCCAGTTCGGCGGCGAGCGCGGCGATCTGGGCGGCGTCGGTCACATCCAGGCGATGCACGCTGACCCCGGCGGCGCCGGCGGCCAGGGCACGCAACTCGTCCGCGGTGTCCGGATCCCGGCAGGTCGCATAGACGCGCTCGCCGGCCGCGCTGCACTGGCGCACCCATTCCAGGCCCAGGCCACGACTGCAACCGGTGATCAGTACGGATTTCACTGGCGAATTCTCCCGCTGAACGCTGGCGTCAGCAGGGAGTATCACCCAGCCGGCCCCGGATCGGAACCGCGGTCAGGCGGTGGTGCGCGCTCGACGGCACGCCGCAGGACATCGGCCTGGCGCTCCATGCTGGACAGCAGCGCCAACTGGTCGCGCGCCCGCCGCAGGTTCTGCCCCGGATGATGGGTGCGGAAATAGCCGTCGCCCAGCAGGTGATCGGTCAGGAAACGCGCCGCCAGCTCCAGGGTGATCACCTGCGGCGCCACGGCCAGGTAATGGCGCTCGGCCGGGGTCAGCAGGGCGCCGGCTCCCGCCAGGTAACCGTTAGCCACCGCGGCACAACGCGCCGCGTCGAGCCGTGGCCCGTCCGGCCCGGGGACCGCAGCGACGCTGCGCACCAGGTCGCCGAAATCGTGTGCCAACAGCCCTGGCATGACCGTATCCAGGTCGATCACGCACCGCACGGCACCACTGCGGGTGTCGAACAGCACATTGCTCAACTTGGTGTCGTTGTGCACCACCCGCTCCGGGAGTTCGCCGGCCCGCGCGGCACGGCTCAGCACGGCGCCCGTCGCAGCGCGCTGCAGCACGGCCTCGACCTCGCGCGCTGCCCCCGCCGCCCGGCCGCAGGGATCGGCGGCCCAGGCATCGCCCAAGGCCTGCAGGCGGGTCGGGGTGTCGTGAAAGCCCGGGATGGTCTCGTACAGGCGCGGCCCCGGCAGGTCAGCCAGGGCGGCGACAAAGGCCCCGAATGCCGCCGCTGCGGCACGCGCCACGGCCAGGTCGGGCGCATCCGTCCAGGCCCGGCTGTGCGATTCGTAGCGAAAGCAGCGCCAGGCCTGACCGCCGGCGTCGGCGTCGGCGAACCAATCCGCCCCGCCGTGCGTCGGCAGCAGCGCCAGGGTGGGGACGGCGCGGGTCGCAAGGTGGTTGGTAACCCGGCGCAGGTTTGCCATCAGGGGCGCAGGGGCCGGAAATACCGCCGAATTGATGCGTTGCAGCACAGCATCCGCGCCGGCCGCCACCCGTACCCGCGCGGTGGTGTTGATCAGTCCCGCGCCCAGTGGTTCGACGGCCTGCACGGCGCCATCCAGGCGAAAAGCCGCGGCAGTCGTCACAAATCGACCGGCCTCTGCACTGTCCAAAAACGCTTTCATAGCCTAAACCTTAAGTTCAGGTTGACGTGGCCGACACGCTTGGCACGAAGCCGACCCCGACGGAATCCGACCATGGCGCTCCCCCACAGCACGCTGCAACCCCGGCTCAGCTCAGCGCAGGATCTGGTGGACGAGACCCAGGCACTGATCTCCCTGCCGGAGATCTACCTGCGCTTGCGCCGGGTCATGGACGCCGGCGAGTCGTCAATGCAGGACGTCGCCGACGTCATCAAGCTCGATCCGGCGTTGACCGCACGCCTGCTGCGCATTGCCAACAGCGCGCTGTACAACTTCCCTGCCCGCATCGAAACCCTGTCACGGGCAGCCAGTGTGCTGGGCCTGCGGCAGATCCACGACCTGGTGCTTGCCGCCAGCGTGGCGCGCGCCTTCCGTGGCCTGCCCAATGACCTGATGGACATGATGACCTTCTGGCACCGCAGCGTATACCGCGCCTACCTGGCACAGGGCCTGGGCGCGGCAGCCGGGGTGCGCGACACCGAGAGCCTGTTCATCCGCGGACTATTGCTCGACCTCGGTCACTTGATCCTGTACCACCGCCACCCCGAGGCCTGCCGCGAGGCGTTGGCCAGTTGCGGCGACGACCTGGACCGACTGCGCGCCGCTGAACGGGACCTGATCGGCTGCGATGCCATTGGCGTGGGCGCGCAACTGATGCACGCCTGGCACATGCCGGCCAGCTACGTCGCCGCCTTTGAGCATCTCGATCACCCCAGCGCTGCAGGCGTGCATGCCAAGGCCACCGCGCTGCTGCACATTGCCGCCGAATTGAGTTTCGGCCTGGACACCGACCGCCTGCTCAAGGAGATCATCGGCCGCATCAAACAGGAAGCCTGGGATCTCACCGATCTGTGGCCGGAAACCGTCAACGAACTGGTCGAAACGGCGGCGGAAGATGTCATCGAGGCCATGTACCAGGTGTTCGCCGCACCGGACTGAGGCCGGGACCACCCCGTCTCAGGCGATCGTCCCGAGCACCGCCGCGCCGAGGTACAACAGGCTCGCGACCACCAGGCCCAGGCTCCAGACGGTCAGCCACATGACCCGGCCGCGCCGGCCCAGCCAGAACAGCAGCACGCCGATCAGCAGCGCCAGCGTCACAGTGAAGTTGAGCATGAAATGCAGCCCCGCCGTTTGGCTGTAAAGGGGCTCCTGTACGATTTCTTCCTGGTAACGCATCGCCTACCGCTCAGGTCAGTCCCGCACCCCCTGCCCACCGCAGCCGGGCGCGACAACGGCGCAGCCCGGGTTCGCCAGGCCAGTCTGCCAGACGGGCACGTGGCCCGCACCCGTTCCTTGCCTTGCTGATTTCTCCCAAGCGATCATTGGCGCGCCGCGCCAAGGATGTCCCTGGCGAGGTTCGGGGCCGCGGTCGGCGCGGCCAGCCTTGAATCCCGAGGCCGGTGACCCCACCATCGGGACAGTTTCCACTCCATCCTTCGGGTTACCGCTCATGTTGCGTATCGCCCTGTTTCTCGGCACCAATATCGCCATCCTGGCGCTGGTCAGCCTCAGCTTCCGTCTGCTCGGGATCGGCGGCCTATTGCAGGCCAACGGCGTCGACCTGGATCTCAACGCCCTGCTGATCTTCTCGGCGGTGATCGGCTTTTCTGGGTCCCTGATCTCGCTGTTCATCTCCAAGTGGATGGCCAAGCGCTCCATGGGGGTGCAGGTTATCGAACAGCCGAGCAGCGAGGCGCAGCGCTGGCTGGTCGACACCGTCGGCCGCCAGGCCCAGCTCGCCGGCATCCGCATGCCCGAGGTCGGCATCTTCGACAACGATTCCCCCAATGCCTTCGCCACCGGCTGGAACCGCAACGACGCCCTGGTGGCGGTGAGCACCGGCCTGCTGCGGCAGATGAATCGCGACGAGGTCGAGGCGGTGCTGGGGCACGAGGTCAGCCACGTCGCCAATGGCGATATGGTGACCCTGGCACTGATCCAGGGGGTGGTGAACACCTTCGTGGTGTTCCTCTCGCGGGTCATCGGCCACACCGTCGACCGGGTGGTATTTAAGACCGAGCAGGGTCACGGTCCGGCGTTCTGGATCACCTCCATCGTCACCGAATTGTTGCTGGGGATCCTCGCCATGACCATCGTGATGTGGTTCTCGCGCCGGCGTGAATACCGCGCCGATGCGGGCGGCGCCAAGCTGGCGGGTCGTGGCAAGATGATCGCCGCCTTGCGCCGCCTGCAGCAGGCCCACGACCCGCAGCCCCTGCCGGACGAGATGGCCGCCTTCGGCATCCTGGGCGGGCGGGTGCAGAAATTGTTCATGAGCCACCCGCCGCTGGAGGAGCGCATCGCCGCGCTGCAGAATGCCCGTGGTTAAGCCAGCCGCAGCTTGGTGAACTCGGCGCGGATCGCGCTGTCGTCCAGTGCCGCGTAGTCATCGGCATTGAAGGTGGTAAATGACCCCGAGATCTCCGCCCAGGCGAAACCGGCAGTCCAGTCGGCATGCCGGTACCCGCCCTGCAGGGCGCGCGGGCAGACATAGAGGACACCTGGCCGATACAGCAGGTTGTAACTGCGGCCCAGGCGGTGCAGATCCTCCAGTAGCTGCCACGCCTGGTCCGGGTCGCCGCAACGACTGACCGCCAATGGGTAAGCCTCGCTCCCGCCGTTGTGCGTCCAACGCGGGGCCTCGATCGGGTAAGCGCCACCGGCCGGGGCATCGCGCAGATACATCTGAAAGTGCTGGTGGTTTACCGAAGCGTAGGCGCCGTAGGCGTTGTAACCGAAACCCACCCCGGGCATGCCCACCCCCAGCGACTCGGTCAATCGCCACAAATGGGCGTGATCGGTCTGCGTCAGAAACTGCGGTCGACGCGCCTCGGGTTCCACCACCAGGAGCCCGTGCAGCTCGGCGAAGGGAAATTTGTTGTACAGCAGGCGGCTGGGCCGACCGGCCAGCTCGCC